>JBDKJB010000040.1:0-8453 GCA_039796835.1 Pseudomonadota bacterium
TATGATATTTAAAAAATAGCAAATTGATTATTGTTAATAACAATATTTTTGTATAAATACAAATTATACGTTTCTGACAAAATGCAAAAGCGCCCCGGTGCAACGGGCAGCATCCCACTCGCATTGTAGAAACGCCCCTGTGCAAACCCTGTCTTGCCGTACAGCAGTGTCTTGCGCAGAATCAGACGCGGATTTTCGGCTTCCCCCTCATCAGGAGACACCATGAGCAATTTTTCGCTCAACGGCAAGGCCGTGAGCACCTCGGCCCCGGCCGACAAACCCCTGTTGTGGGTGCTGCGTGAAGAGCTCGGCCTCACCGGCACCAAGTTTGGCTGCGGCGTGGCCCAGTGCGGCGCCTGTACGGTCCATGTGAACGGCTCGCCGACGCGCTCCTGCGTCATGCCCTCGGGTGCGGTGGCCAACGCCCAGATCAGCACCATCGAAGGGCTGATGCAGACCCGCGAAGGCAAGGCCCTTCACGACGCCTGGTTGGCCGAGCAGGTTGCCCAGTGCGGCTATTGCCAGTCGGGCCAGCTCATGGCGGCGGCGGGCGTGCTCAAGGCGGCCAAGGGGCCATTGACCCGCGAAGATGTCCTTCAGGGCATGGCCGGCAATGTGTGCCGCTGCGGTACCTACAACCAGATTGCCTCTGCCGTCATCCGCGCGCAGAAGGCCTTGGCATGAAAGGACACGGGAACATGAACGCGATCCTCAAGCATGCCGACACAACACCGGCTGACGTATCCCGCCGCAGCTTCCTGGTCGGCAGTGGTGCCGTGACCCTGGGGCTGAGCTTTGGCCCTCTGGCGACCGGCCTGGCCCAGGCCCAGGGCACGGCGTTTTCCCCCATCGCCTGGGTGTCGATCGGTGTGGACAACGTCACCACCATCTATTCGCCGGCTTCCGAAATGGGGCAGGGCACGATGACTGCCATTCCCATGGTGGTGGCCGAAGAGATGGAGCTGGACTGGAGCAAGGTGCGGGTGCAGCATGCGCCACCGGATGCCCGGCGTTTTGGCAACCCGCGCTTTGGCGGCGGGCTGACCACGGGCGCTTCGCGCACCGTGCAAGGCTATTACGGTCCCTTGCGGCTGGCGGGCCTGCAGGGCAAGCTGGTCATGCTGCAGGCCGCTGCCCGGCAGTGGAACGTGCCGATCGGGGAATTGAAGGCCGAGAACAGCAGCGTGGTCCACAGTGCCAGCGGCCGCCGCGTCACCTACGGTGAGCTGGCCCGCACGGCCCAGGCCCCGGCTGAGCTGCCCAAGGTGGACAACGCCATGCTCAAGCCCATGGCCCAGTTCAAGATCATCGGCAAGGATCTGCCCCGCGTGGACCTGCCGGCCAAGAGCAGCGGCACGGCGGTGTATGGCATTGATGTGCGCTTGCCAGGCATGCTGTATGCCACCCTGATGTCTGCCCCCGTGCAAGGCGAACGGGCGCTGAAGGTCGATGACGCGGCTGCCAAGGCCGTGCGCGGCGTGCGGGCCGTGGTCGTCATTCCGACCGGTGTGGCCGTGGTGGCTGATTCGTTTTACACCGCGCGCAAGGCGCGTGAGCTGCTCAAGGTCGAGTGGAGCACCACGGCGCCGGGCCGGGCCTATCACTCGCAGGCGGCGCTCGGCGAATACGTCAAGCGGGCCGAAAACCTCTCGGACGCGGGCGTCACGTTCTATACGCACGGTGATGCCGCCAAGGAACTCGCCGGTGCGGCCAAGGTGGTCAAGGCCACCTATGTGACCGACCACGTGGTGCAGTTCACGATGGAGCCGCAAAACACAACGGCGCGCGTGGATGGCGACAGGCTGGAGCTGTGGACGCCGTCCCAGACGGTCGGCTTCGTGGTCGGCCCGGTGTCTGCCGTGGCCGGGTTCAAGCCAGAAAACATCAAGGTCAACATCACCCTGCTGGGTGGCGGTTATGGCCGCCGGGTGGAGGGCGAATACGCGGTCGATGCCGCCATGATCGCCAAGGCCGTGCCCGGTGTGCCGATCCAGATGATCTGGACGCGCGAAGACGACTTTGTGCGTGCCAAGCCACGGCCCGCCACGGCGCAGCACCTGATCGCGGCGGTCAACGCACAGGGCCGGATCACCGGGCTGCAGCACCGTGTGGTGGCTGAACGCATCTATGCCCGCCTGTTGCCCGGGCCGTTCGCCGCCAGTGGCAACAAGGATTCACCCGTGATGGAGTTTGCTGACGGCGTGTATGACATCCCCGGCCACCTGGTGCAGCAGCACATTGAAAACCGGGGCGTGGCCTGCAGCTTCTGGCGCGGCGTAGGCGCTGGGTACATCAAGTTCGCCACCGAGACGCTGATCGACGAAGTGGCCGCAGCGCACAACCAGGACCCGCTGCAGGCGCGGTTGACGCTGCTGAACAAATCGCCGCGCGGCCAGGCTGTGCTGCGTGAAGTGGCCAGCATGTCGGGTTGGGGCAAGCCATTGCCTGCGGGTCAGGCGCTGGGTGTGGCGTTTTCGGACGCCTGGAACTCGTTCATTGGCATGGTGGTGCAGGTCTCGGTGAGCCAGGGGCGCCCGGTGGTGCACAACATCTGGGCGGCGGTGGACTGCGGCCACGCCCTGATGCCGCGCAATGTGGCCACGCAAATCGAAGGCAGTGCCCTGTTTGGCCTGTCTGCCGCGCTGACCGAGCGGCTGAACTACGTGGCGGGTGAACCGGTCGAGAAGAACCTGGGTGCCTATCAGCTGCTGCGTGCCGACGCTGCCCCGCCGGTCCATGTGAAGGTCATGCCGACCGACTATTACCCGGGCGGTATTGGTGAGGTGGGCCTGCCGCCGGTGGCGCCCGCACTGGCCAATGCGCTGGCACGGCTCACGGGCAAGCGCATCCGGACGCTGCCCTTCCCCGACACGGTCTGACGGCGATTCAGACCGCAGCGGTCAGTCCAGGCTGCGCAGCAGGTCCATCGCTTCGTCGATGCGCTGCACAGCGTGGATGCTCAGGCCTTCGAATTCCGCCATCTGGCTTTTTTTCGGCAGGTTGGACTTGGGCACCACCGCCACGCTGAACCCCAGCTTGGCGGCTTCTTTCAGGCGCTCCTGTCCGCGTGGGGCCGGTCGCACCTCGCCGGCCAAGCCCACTTCGCCAAAGGCGATGAAGCCTTTGGGCAAGGGTTTGCCACGCAGGCTGCTGGCAATGGCCAGCATCACGGCCAGGTCGGCGGCTGGCTCGCTGATGCGTACGCCACCCACCGCGTTCACAAACACGTCCTGGTCCATGCAGGCCACGCCGGCGTGCCGGTGCAGCACAGCGAGCAGCAGGGCCAGGCGGTCGCGTTCCAGGCCCACGGAGAGCCGCCGGGGTGACGGGCCACCGCTGTCCACCAGGGCCTGGATCTCGACCAGCAGCGGACGCGTGCCTTCGAGTGTGACCATCACACAGCTGCCCGGCACGGGCTGGTCGTGGTGGCTCAGAAAGATCGCGCTGGGGTTGCTGACGCCCTTCAGGCCGCGTTCGGTCATGGCGAAGACGCCGATCTCATGCACGGCGCCAAAGCGGTTCTTGATGGCGCGCACCAGGCGGAAGCTGCTGTGTGTGTCGCCCTCGAAATACAGCACCGTGTCGACCATGTGCTCCAGCACACGGGGGCCGGCCAGAGCGCCTTCCTTGGTGACGTGGCCCACCAGCACGATGCAGGTGCCGCTGGCCTTGGCCGCACGCGTGAGGTGCGCCGCGCATTCGCGGACCTGCGCCACCGAGCCAGGCGCCGAGGTGAGTTGGTCGGAGTAGAGCGTCTGGATCGAGTCGATCACCGCCACGCGGGGTTGCTGCGCCTGCAGCGTGGCCAGGATCTTTTCGAGCTGGATTTCGGCCAGCACATTGACGCGGGAATGGACCAGCCCGAGCCGCTGCGCCCGCAGTGCCACCTGGGCGCCGGACTCCTCGCCGCTGATGTAGAGAACGCCCCCGCGGTCGCCCACTGCGGGGGGGGCCATGCGCTGCATGGCATCCAAGGCCTGCAGCAACAGCGTGGACTTGCCAATGCCCGGGTCGCCGCCGATCAGCACCACCCCGCCTTCGACCAGGCCGCCACCCAGGGCACGGTCCAGTTCGGGCTGCCCGGTTGGCCAGCGCGCCACGTCGGCGGCCTCGATGTCCGACAGCGCCACCACCTCGGCGACGCTGCCCGCAGCACCACCGGCCAAAGGCGTGAAGCGGTTCCGCGCAGCGTTGGGTGCTTCGGCAACGGTCTCGACCAAGGTGTTCCAGGCACCACAGGCCGGGCACTTGCCCAGCCATTTGGGGCTGGTGCCGCCGCATTCGGCGCAGGTGTAAATCGATTTGTCCTTGGCCATTCCCCTAGTTTACTGTATAAAACACCAGTAAACCAATTCAAAATGCCCTGAACCGCTCAAGCCCAGACCGCGCTGAACGCCAGTGGCAGCCGGGGTTTCCAGCCGAATGCCGAATGCCTGCGCGACTCAGGTTTCTGGGCTGCAGCCGGTGCGGCCACGGCAATGCGCGAAGGCTTGAGGGCATAGATCACAGCGCGCTGGTGCCCCGTCGACCTGAATGCGTCGCCGGGCTCGAGCACCACGTCCTGGGCGCTGCCGTCCACGGTGATCCAGACGGCGCCTTCAACGCAGCGCACGTTGAGGTGGGCAGCGTCCGGGATGCTGACCAGGGCCTGGCGCTGGAGGTTGAGGTCCAAAGTGCCCGCGGCGCCCACGGCGGCCAGATTGATGTCGGTACAGGTGGTGGAAGTCATTTCAGTTCCTTTCACATTCGTGATGGGAATGAATATACTGGTCGAACTACCCATATACAAACGGTGATTTGGAATACTTCGCATGCAAAAAAGGAATGTCAAACCCGTCCATCCCCCGGCCCGGCAACTCATCCCCCGGCAAGACCTGCCGCGCCTGGACCTGCTGCGCAGTTTCGAAGCCGCCGCGCGCCACCTCAGCTTCACGCTGGCCGCAGAGGAGCTGTTCCTGACACAGTCGGCGGTCAGCCGCCAGATCCAGCAGATGGAGGCCGACCTGGGGTTGCGACTGTTCGAGCGCCAGCACCGTGCGCTGGCCCTGACCGATGCCGGCAGCACCCTGCAACGTGCGGTGGTGGACTGCCTGGACCGCTTGCGCGATGCCACCGCACTGGTGCGCTCCGCCACGCAGATGCGGCGCGTCTCGGTCACGACCACCCCCGGCTTTGCGTCCTTGTGGCTGATTCCCCGCCTGGCCCGCTTTACCGCCAGCCACCCCCAGGTGGACGTGCGTCTGTCAGCCACGCTGGAAGTGCAGGACCTGGACCGCAGCCATCTGGACCTGGCCGTGCGCTTCTGCTCCACCCACCAGGGTGAAGGCCCCCCGCTGTTTGAAGAGCTGGTGCTGCCAGTGTGCTCCCCGCAGCTGCTGTCCAACCGCAGCAATCCGCTGAAGAAACCGGCCGACCTGGCCAACCACACGCTGTTGGCAGTGGACACCCCGCATGGCATGGCGCTCACCGGCGACTGGGAGCCCTGGCTCAAGGTGATGGGCCTGCCGGAGCTGCGCACCCGGCGCACACTGCGCTTCACGCAGTACGCCGACACCATCGCCGCCGCCGTGGCTGGGCAGGGTGTGGCCATCGGCCGCTTTCCGCTGCTGAACGAGCTGCTGCAGGACAAACGGCTGGTGGCTCCCTTCAAGGGGGCAGCGGCTTCGCAACGCGGCTACTTCGTGACCCTGGGGGCACAAGCTGCCCGCAACCCGGATGCTCAGGACTTCGCCAACTGGCTGCGACAGGAGGCCCGCTTGGCGGCGACCGCACCAGAAGCGGGCTGAGCTTGCGCGCCGGGCGGCATTCATTTAACATGTTAAATAACTGATTTCCTGCCATGCCACCGCTCGCTCCGACCACCGCCTTTGCGCACCGCAACCTGCCGCGCCTGCTCTTGCAGGCGCGTGAAGCGGTGATGGCGCACACACGACCGAGCCTGCGCGAACAAGGCCTGTCGGACCAGCAGTGGCGCGTGCTGCGGGTGCTGGGCGAACATGGCGCGGTGGACACCGGCCGCATTGGCCGCGAAGCCTTCATCCTGGGACCCAGCCTGACCGGGGTGCTGACCCGTATGGAGCGCGACGGACTGATCCGCCGCGAGCGCTCACCCACCGACCAGCGCCGCACCGTGGTGGATGCCACGGCCAAAGGGCGCCGACTGGTAGCCCGGCTGTCCGACGCGGTGGAAAGACACTACGCCTGGATGGAGGACCGCCTGGGCAAACAGAAACTCTCGCAGCTGTATGACCTGCTGGACGAAGTGATTGAACTGGAGGCCGCATGAATCCTGTTGGAACCATCCGCGGCACGGTGTACGGCACCCTGCTCAACTTTCAACGCGAATGGGATGTGCATGCGCCACAGATGGTGGCTGCTCCCTATCAGGCTCCACCCCGGGCTCCGGTGTTGTATGTGAAAACTGCCAACACCCTCTCGGTGGATGGGTGTGTGCCTGTGCCGTCCCAAGTGCCGCAGGTGGAGGTGGGTGCCACGATTTGCATGATTTTTGGGGAAATTCCCGACAATCCAAAAACAGACATAGCTCCTGAAACAATAGCATGCTGGAGGCTGATGAATGATCTGTCCATCCCCCACGCCAGCTATTTCCGCCCGCCGGTCAAGTTCAAATGCCTTGATGGATTTCTGGGCGTCGGTGCGCAGCAGGTGCCAGTGACCGAGTTGGGTGACCCGGCTGGTGTGAAACTGGAGGTGCGCATCAATGGCCAACTGGCACAGACCGTGGATTTCGCCCAGCTGCGTCGCCCGGCCGGTGCGCTGGTGCGCGATGTGCGCGAATTCATGGCCCTGCAGTCGGGTGATGCGCTGATGCTGGGCCTGGACTGCCTGCCCGGTGGTGGGCGGCCATTGGCCCGTGTGGGCGACGTGGTGCAGATTTCGTCGCCCACGCATCCGGCGCTTGGCCTGTTGACCAATACCTTGGTGGAGGCTGCATGAAGCACGCCCGCGTTTGCTATCAGGGCCAACTGCACCACGCCACCGAGCGGGACGGCCAGCTGCAGCTGGCTGATGGCCGTCGGGTGGCGTTTGATGACGTGGCCTGGCTGCCGCCGCTGTTGCCTGTGCCCCAGGCACGGACCATCCTCGCGCTCGGCCTGAACTACGCCGACCATGCCAAGGAGCTGGCCTTCAAGGCACCCGACGAACCCCTCGTGTTTGCCAAAGGCGAGTCTGCCCTCATCGGCCACCGGGCGCAGACGCTGCGCCCCGCCGGCGTGCAGTTCATGCATTACGAATGCGAGCTGGTGGTGGTGATCGGCAAAACTGCGCGCCGTGTCAAGCGTCACGACGCCTACGACTTCGTGGGCGCTTATACGGTGGCCAACGACTTCGCCATCCGCGACTACCTGGAGAACTGGTACCGCCCCAACCTGCGCGTGAAAAACCGCCCCACCTGTACCCCCATCGGCCCTTGGCGGGTGGACGCCGCAGACGTGCCCGACCCGCACGCGCTGGCACTGCAAACCGCCGTCAACGGCCAGATCACGCAGCGCGGCAACACGCGCGACATGATCTTCGACATTCCCTTCCTCATCGAATACTTCAGCGCCTTCATGACCCTCCAGCCTGGCGACCTCATCCTGACCGGCACACCCGACGGTGTGGTGGACTGCCAGGTGGGCGATGTGGTGGTCACCGCCATCGAAGGCATCGGCGAATTGCAGACCACCATGGTGGCCGCCTGAACCCTGGACATTTCCCATGCACATCCAACACCTCATCAACGGCAAAGCGGTCGACTCAGCCACCCGCTTCGAGACGATCAACCCCGCTACACAAGACGTGCTGGCCGAAGTCGCCGCCGGGGGCGAGGCAGAAGTCAATGCCGCCGTGGTTGCTGCCAAGGCCGCCTTCCCCAAATGGGCGGGGCTGTCTGCCCCTGAGCGTGCGCGACTGGTCCGCAAGCTGGGTGACCTGATTGCTGCCCATGTGCCAGAGATCGCACGGCTTGAGACCCAGGACTGCGGCCAGGTCATCGCGCAGACCGGCAAGCAGCTCATCCCGCGCGCGGCCGACAACTTTTACTACTTTGCCGAGATGTGCACGCGGGTCGACGGCCACACCTATCCGACGCCCACGCACCTCAACTACACCCTGTTCCACCCGGTGGGCGTGTGTGCGCTCATCAGCCCGTGGAATGTGCCCTTCATGACGGCGACGTGGAAGGTCGCGCCCTGCCTGGCCTTTGGCAACACCGCCGTGCTGAAGATGAGTGAGCTCTCGCCGCTCACGGCAGCGCGCCTGGGTGAACTGGCGTTGGAAGCTGGCATCCCGCCGGGTGTGCTCAACGTGGTGCACGGCCTGGGCAAGGACGCCGGTGAACCTCTGTGCGCGCACCCCGACGTGCGGGCCATTTCCTTCACCGGCTCCACCGCCACCGGCAACCGCATCGTCAAGGCGGCGGGCTTGAAGAAGTTCAGCATGGAGCTGGG
>JBDKJB010000041.1:0-8346 GCA_039796835.1 Pseudomonadota bacterium
CGGCCGCGATGTGCGGACCAAGGGCAAGATCGTCATCGCCACCGTCAAGGGCGACGTGCACGACATCGGCAAGAACATCGTCACCGTGGTCTTGCAGTGCAACAACTTCGAGGTCATCAACATGGGCGTGATGGTGCCCTGCCACGAGATCCTGGCCCGGGCCAAGGTCGAGGGGGCGGACATCATCGGCCTGTCGGGGCTCATCACCCCCAGCCTGGAAGAGATGCAGGTTGTGGCCGCCGAGATGCAGAAAGACGCACACTTCCGCGTCAGGAAAATCCCGCTGCTGATCGGCGGGGCCACCACCAGCCGCGTGCACACGGCCGTCAAGATTTCGCCCCATTACGAAGGCCCGGTGGTGTATGTGCCTGATGCCTCGCGCAGCGTGGGCGTGGCGCAGAACCTGCTGTCCGAGCAGGCCAGCGCCTACATCGCCGAGCTGAACGCCGATTACGACAAGGTGCGCAGTCTGCACGCAGGCAAGAAGCAGGCCGTGCTGTGGCCACTGGCCCAGGCCCGCGCCAACCGCACCCCCATCGACTGGACGGCCTACCGACCCGTGAAGCCTAAATTCATCGGCCGGCGCGTGTTCATGAACTTTGACCTGGCCGAGATCGCGCAGCACATCGACTGGGGCCCCTTCTTTCAGACCTGGGACCTGGCGGGCCCCTTCCCGGCCATCCTGAAAGACGAAGTGGTCGGTGCAGAGGCCGTGCGCGTCTATGCCGACGGGCAACGCATGCTCAAGCGCCTGATCGAAGGCCGCTGGCTCACGGCCAATGCCGTGGTGGGCCTGTATCCGGCGCACAGCGTGGGCGACGACATCCTTCTCTACACCGACGCATCCTGCCGCCAGGTGGCGCTGACCTGGCACGGCCTGCGCCAGCAGACCGAGAAGGTCTCCGACACCCTGGCCGACGGCAGCCAGCGCACGCGCCCCAGCCGCTGTTTGGCAGATTTTGTCATTCCTGAAAACAATAATACTGAAAATATCGACAAAAACGCTCCTGTTTTAGTATCTAAGTCATCAGATAATTTAACGGAAATAACCATTGATAAATCAAATGGTATTGACTACGTTGGATTATTTGCCGTCACGGCGGGCATTGGCGTGGACAAAAAGGAAAAATACTTCCTCGACGACCTCGACGACTACAGCGCCATCATGCTCAAGGCCCTGGCCGACCGACTGGCCGAAGCCTTTGCCGAGTGCATGCATGCGCGGGTGCGCAAGGACCTGTGGGGTTACGCGCCAGACGAGAGCCTGAGCAACGACGAGCTCATTGCTGAACAATACCAAGGCATCCGCCCGGCGCCCGGCTACCCGGCCTGCCCCGACCACAGCGTCAAGAAAGCCATGTTCGAGCTGCTGCAATGCGGCGAGATCGGCATGGGCCTGACCGAATCCCTGGCCATGACCCCGGCTGCCAGCGTCAGCGGCTTCTACATCGCCCACCCTGAGGCGCAGTATTTCAATGTCGGCAAGGTCGGCGACGACCAGCTGGCGGACCTGGCCGCACGCCGGGGCGTGGAGCAGGACGAGCTGCAGAAGCTGCTGGGGGCGAACATGTAAACCCGAAGTTGACAGCCCTCAGGCTGTCAGCAAACATGGGGGCATGACCGCCCCCCTGCCTTCCAGCGCCGATCTGCGGCGCCGCGCCGTGCTTCTGGACCGTGCAGCCGACGCGGCTTCTGTCGACACCTCCAGCGCCGCGTCGGTGGCCACCATCGAGGCCGTGCCCCTGACCGAGCGGCTGGCAGCCACCAGCACCTACGAGGCCCTGCGCCTGGGTGCCCTGCGCGACCCGGCCGCGCCTGCCATCCAGTTCCTGCCCAACGCCGACCCGGACGAGCCGGTCATCACCGTCAGCCACGGCGATTTTTTTGCTCGGGTGACGCAAACCGCCAACCTGCTGCACAGCCTGGGCGTGGGGCCGCAGGACGTGGTGAGCTTCCTGCTGCCCCTGGTGCCTGACAGCTTTGCCGTGCTGTACGGGGCTGAAGCAGCGGGCATCAGCAACCCGGTGAACCCGCTGCTGGAACCGCATCAACTGGCCGAGATCATCAACGCAGCGGGCACCCGGGTGCTCGTGTGCCCGGGGCCCCAGCCTGACGGCCCGCCGGGCACCGACATCTGGGACAAGGTGCAGAAGATCAGTGGCCAGATCCCCAGCGTGCAGGCCATCGTGGTGCTTGGCACCTCCCCCGACGGCCATGCGGCGCAGCGTGTGGTGCCCTTTGAAAGCGCGGTGACCCGGCAGCCTGCAGATCGCCTGCTCAGCGGCCGGACTTTCAGTCCGAACGACACCGCGGGCTTCTTTCACACCGGCGGCACCACGGGCACGCCCAAGCTGGTGCGGCACAGCCACCTGAATCAGGTCTACCAGGCCTGGGTGTGCGCCAGCATGCTGCGTTCGGGGCCCGGGCAGGCCATGCTGTTTGGCCTGCCGCTGTACCACGTGGGTGGTGCGCTCACGCAGGGGCTGACCAACCTGTGCAACGGTGGCAGCCTGGTGGTGCTGTCTGCGGCAGGATGGCGCAACCCCAATGCGGTCAAAAACGTGTGGAAACTCGTGGCCCGCTTCAAGCCGCCTGTGTTTGGCGGCGTGCCCACGGTGCTGGCAGCAGCGGCCGCCATCCCGCGCGGCGACGCAGACACATCGAGCGTGAAGGTGGTCAGCGGCGGCGGCTCGGCCATCCCGGTGGCCGTGGGCCAGTGGTATGAGGCGCAGCTCCGGGTGCCGGTGCTGGAGGTCTATGGCATGACCGAAACCAGCAGCGTGCACACCATCAGCCATGCCGACCGGCCTGTGCGCCTGGGCACAGTGGGCCATGCCGTGCCCTACAGCCGTGTGCGCGTGGTGCGTGTGGATGCCGACGGCCGCTGCGCCGGGGACTGCGCGGTGGACGAGATCGGCGTGGTGGCCATGGCCGGGCCCGGGGTGCTCAGCGGCTACCTGAACCCGGAGCACAACCGCACGGCCTTTGTGGAGCCTGGCTGGGTCAACTCGGGCGATCTGGGCCGCCTGGATGCCGAGGGCTACCTGTGGATCACCGGGCGGGCGAAGGACCTCATCATCCGTGGCGGTCACAACATCGACCCGATGCCCCTCGAGGAGGTGTTCTACCGGCACCCTGCCGTGGCGCTGGCAGCCCTGGTGGGGCAACCGGATGCGCGGGTGGGTGAACTCCCGCTGGCCTATGTGCAGCTCAAGCCCGGCGCCGCTGCCACGCCCGCGGAACTGCACGCCTGGGTGCGTGAGCGCACGCCCGAGCGCGCCGCCGTGCCGGTCGAGGTGGTCGTGATCGATGCCATTCCACTCACCGGTGTGGGCAAGGTTTTCAAGCCGGCGCTGCGCTGGCTGGCCGCCGAGCGGGTGTTTGGTCCCCTGCTGCAGGCAGTGGCGCGCAACGGTGTGCAGATTTCCGTGAGTGTGGGAGCCGATGGCACCCACGGCACGCTGGCGCGTGTGGCGCTGCGAGGCGGCGACCCGGCGGCGCGGCATGGGGTGGCCGAAGCGGTGTCCGCCGCCCTGGCACCCTTCACCCTCCGGCATGAGGTGCAGGGCTGAGCGGCTCAGTGCCGCGCACGCTTCAGCGCCAGGCCCTGCGCCACGGCCAGTGCCAGCGCCCCGGCCACGCCGGTGGAGATCATGGCCGCCAGCCCCCATCGATAGCCGCTCTGGGCGCTCCACATCAACGCCAAAGCCAGCGGCGCGCTCGCCCGCACCAGGGCCAGCGGCACACCCATGGCCCCGTTCAAAGAAGCGACGTGCCGGTGGCTGACGTACTGCGCCATGGCTGTGCCCTTCACGATGGTCAGCATGCCATTGCCCATGCCCCAGGTCACGACAAAAAACAACAGGGTCGCCAGCACGACACTGCTTTGCGGTGCCCCCAGCCACGGGGCCACCAACAACAGCGCCAGACCCACGGGCATGAGGCACGGGATCAGGCGGTTGGCCAGGTGCACGTCAAAGCGGCTTTCAAACAGGTACAGCAGCAGTCGGCCCAGCACCTGCAGCACGCCAATCGACGCCGGCACCAGCAGCACCCAGTGTTCGGCCAGGCCGTATTCACGCAGCAGGTTGATCATGTGTGACGGCAGCGCCGCGGTGGCAAAGGTCATGCACACGATCGCCAGACCAATAAGCAGGTAGGGCGCGCTTTGCAGATGGTGCCGCAGGCCGGGGTCGGCCGCAGCCGCAGCATGCGGGCCGATGGCATCTTGGGGGTGCGCAGCAGGTCGCCGAGGTGCGTGGCGCAGCCAATGCCAATGCAAGGGCGCGCAGACCAGCAGGTTGAAGCCGCCCAGCACCCACAGCGCCTGCCGCCAACCCATCTGCGCGATCAGCCAGGCCGTGAGCGGGATGAACACGGTGCTGGCCAGCCCGCCCAGAAAGGTCATGGTGATGATGGCGCGCCGAAAGTCTTGCGGAAAACGGCGCGTGACGACTGAAAACACCGGGGCATACAGTGTGGCCCCCATGCCCAGGCCGAGCAAGGCCCAGACGGCGTACAGCGCCCCGAGCGATGTCACCTGACTGTGCAGGGCCAGCCCGAGTGCCACGACGCAGGAGCCCCCGGTCATGACCGCGCGTTCATGGCCCCGGTCGATCAGGCGGCCCACCGGATAGGCCACCAGGCCGTCGATCAGCAGCGCGATGCTGAAGGCCAGCGAGGCCTGGGCCCGGCTGACCCGCAGCTCGGATTCAATCGGCGCCATGACCAGGGCGAACAGGTAGAACACGCTGCCCCAGCTGATGAGCTGCGCCAGCGACAGCCAGCCGACCAGAGGGCGGTGGTAGTGCGCAGAGCCATGCATGGCCGACACGTTACCTCATTTGCCACAGCGCGCTGGTGGCGGCGCACGGGCTGCGGCTCATCGGCTCCGGTATTGCATGGCCTCGGCCAGATGCGCTGGCCCCACACTGGCGCTGCCCGCCAGGTCGGCCACGGTGCGCGCCACCTTCAGGGTGCGGTGCACGCTGCGCGCGCTCCAGCCCAGGCGGGCCGCCGCCTGCTGGACCAGCTTGGTGCCGGCCGCGTCGAGCGCGGCATGCGCGTCGATGGCCTGGCCCTGCAAGGCCTGGTTGGGCACCCCCTGGCGTTGCATGGCGCGGGCGCGAGCCGCCATCACACGCTCACGCACCCGGGCGGAGCTTTCCGGGGCGACGGCCGTTGATGCGGACGCCGACACCAGATCGGTGGCAGACAGGGCAGGTACTTCGATGTGCAGGTCGATGCGGTCCAGCAGCGGGCCGCTGAGCTTGGCCTGGTAGCGGGCGATCTGGTCGGGCGTGCAGCGGCAGCTGCGCTGGTTTGAACCCAGGTAGCCGCAGGGGCAGGGATTCATTGCGCCCACCAGCTGAAAGCGGGCCGGGAACTCGCTGCGCTGGGCCGCGCGTGAAATGGTGATGTGGCCGGACTCCAGCGGCTCCCGCAAGGCCTCCAGGGCGGTACGGTTGAACTCGCAGATTTCATCGAGGTACAGGACCCCATGGTGCGCCAGCGAGATTTCACCGGGCCGGGGTGGCGACCCGCCCCCCACCAGGGCCACGCTGCTGGCCGAATGATGGGGGCTGCGGGTGGGGCGCACGGCCCATTGCGCCAATGAGAAACGCCCGCTGATGGACGCAATGGCGGCGCTCTGCAGGGCTTCGTCCACATCCATCGGCGGCAGCAGCGCGGCAAAGCGCTGGGCCAGCATGGATTTGCCCGAACCGGGTGGCCCACTCATCAGCAGGCTGTGCCCCCCGGCCGCGGCGATCTCCAGGGCGCGTTTGGCAGCGGCCTGACCTTTCACGTCGGCCAGATCCAGATGCGGTGTGCTGCCAACCGGCACGCGGGTCTGCACACGGCTGAAGCCCTCACCTGCTTCATCCGCGCCCGGCGGGGCCGATCCGGGCGGCGCAAAGTGCCGCACCACATCCAGCAGATGCCGTGCCCGGTACACCATGGCCGTGGGCACCAGCGCGGCCTCCTCGGCACTTTCGGGGGGCAACACCAGCTTGCGCGCACCCGGTTCGGCCTGCACCGCCAGCGCCATGGCCAACGCACCACGCACAGCCCGCAGCTCGCCCGACAGCGAGAGTTCACCGGCAAATTCAAACTCTGCCAAGGCCGCAGCGTCGGCCTGTCCATGGGCCGCCAGAATGCCCAGAGCAATGGGCAGATCGAAGCGCCCGGAATCCTTGGGCAAATCGGCCGGGGCCAGGTTGACGGTGATCTTCTTGTTGTTGGGGAACTCCAGCCCCGCATTCTGGATGGCCGAGCGCACCCGCTCCCGCGCCTCTTTCACCTCGACATCCGCCAGGCCCACCAGCGTGAAGCTGGGCAAACCATTGGCCAGATGCACCTCCACGGTGACTTCCGGGGCCTGCAAACCCCGCAACCCCCGACTGCGCACCAAACTGAGGCTCATCTGCGCGCCCTCAGCCTCCACGCCCCGAAAAAGTGCGCGCCCGCTTTTGGGGCAAGTTCCGGGTCGCCCGACGAGCATGGCTGTAATTTCATACAGCCTTTGAACGCACGGATCGATGCCGCGTTGACTTTGCTACTTTTTTGATAGCTTCATCGGTCCAACCCATATTGGAAACTGGAGCACCCTGCTTTTGAAAACACCCCCCGGGGGCGGCGGCGGCGGACAGCACGGCCCATGCAGGCACGGTTTGTGCTGCGGATCAAGCTGTCATTTCTCTTTTCCCATTTCCTTGAAAGGCAAACCCACATGAAACCCATTTCTCACCTGACCCTTGGCGCTCTCCTCGTGGCTGCTGCATCCGGCGCGCTGGCCCAGGCCAAGGCCCCGGAACCCGACTACACACTGGGCTACAACATCGGCGCCGTGTCCGACTACCGCTTCCGCGGCATCACCCAGAGCAATTACACCCCTGCCCTTCAGGGCGGCGTTGACTTCTCCCACAAAAGCGGCTTTTACGCGGGCGCCTGGGCCTCGAACGTGAGCTGGGTCAAGCAGTTCAACGGTGCCACCGCTGGCGACTACGAGCTGGACCTGTACGCCGGCTTCAAGGGCACGATCAGCGGCGACCTCGGTTTTGACGTGGGCGTCATCGGCTACATCTATCCGGGCAACAACTCGGGCGCGGCTGGCACGCCCGGCGCTGGCACGGTAACCGACGCCAACACCACCGAGGTCTATGGCGCACTGACCTACAAGATGTTCACCCTCAAGTACAACCAGTCGACCGGCAACTTCCTGGGCTTCCTGAACAGCTCGGGCAGCAGCTACGTGGACCTGTCGGCCACCTTCGACCTGGGCAACGGCTTCACGCTGACCCCCCACGTGGGCCGTCAGACCGTGAAGAACGGCGTGAACCTCGACTACACCGACTACGCATTGACCCTCACCAAAGACCTGGGCAATGGCCTCTCCGTCACCGCGGCTCTGGTGGGCACCGACGCCAATCAGACCACCTATGTCAACAGCAACGGCAACACCAACTACATCGGCAGGAACGGCGGCTACCTGGGCCTGAAGTTCAGCTTCTGACCTGGCGCACGCAAAAGGGCTCAACATGAAACTCATCACCGCCATCATCAAACCCTTCAAGCTGGACGAGGTGCGTGAAGCGCTCTCGGGCATCGGCGTGCAGGGCATCACCGTGACCGAAGTCAAGGGCTTCGGCCGCCAGAAGGGCCACACCGAGCTGTACCGCGGCGCGGAATATGTGGTTGATTTCCTGCCCAAAGTGAAGATCGAGGCCGCCATCGCTGACGATCTGGTCGACCGCGCCATCGAGGCCATCGAAGGCGCAGCCCGCACCGGCAAGATCGGCGACGGCAAGATTTTCGTGAGCAGCCTGGAGCAGGTCGTTCGCATCCGCACGGGCGAGACCGGCAACGAGGCGCTGTGACGCCTGCCCATTGAAGAAAGAATCAACATGAAACATTTCATCGCAAGTTGCGCGCTGGGCCTGGCGCTCCTGGGCTTCGGCCCTGCCGTCACGGCCCAGACCGCCGCCGCACCCGCGGCTTCCGCACCGGTTGCTGCCGCCTCCGAAGCCGTCGCGCCAGCTGCACCAGCGGCTGCCGCCACGGCCGCCGCACCGGCACCGGCAGCACCCGCTTCCGCAGCCGCTGCTCCAGCCCCCGTGCCCAACAAGGGCGACACCGCCTGGATGATGGTTGCCACCCTGCTCGTCATCCTGATGACGGTGCCCGGCCTGGCGCTGTTCTACGGCGGCCTCGTGCGCAGCAAGAACATGCTGTCCGTGCTGATGCAGGTGATGGTCACCTTCTCGCTGATCGTCGTGCTGTGGGTCATCTATGGCTACAGCTTCGCGTTCACGGAAGGCGGCTCCTTCATTGGCGGCACCGACCGCT
>JBDKJB010000042.1:0-8299 GCA_039796835.1 Pseudomonadota bacterium
CCGTACATCGGCGTTGTTCACGATCTCGGAAGGGGTGCCCTGCGCCAGCACATGGCCGTCGCTGATGATGTAGGCGTGGTCGCAGATGCCCAGGGTTTCGCGCACGTTGTGGTCGGTGATGAGCACGCCGATGCCGCGGTTCTTGAGGAAGGCGATGATGCGCTGGATCTCGATCACGGCGATGGGGTCGATGCCGGCAAAAGGCTCGTCCAGCAGGATGAAGCGCGGCTGTGTGGCCAGGGCGCGGGCGATTTCGACGCGGCGGCGCTCGCCGCCCGACAGGGCCATGGCGCTGGATTTACGCAGGTGCTCCACGCGCAGCTCCTGCAGCAGGCCGGTCAGGCGCTTGTCGATTTCAGCTGGGTCCAGCGGTTGGCCCTTCTTGGGGCCATCGATGTGGCGCTGCAGCTCGAGCACGGCGCGCACGTTTTCCTCGACATCGAGCTTGCGGAAGATCGAGGCTTCCTGGGGCAGGTAGGACAGGCCCAGCCGGGCGCGCCGGTGGATCGGCATGCGTTCGACGCTGCGGCCGTCGATGCGGATGTCCCCCGCGCTGGCACGCACCAGCCCGACGATCATGTAGAAAGAGGTGGTCTTGCCGGCACCATTGGGACCGAGGAGTCCGACCACCTCGCCCTTGCGCACTGCGAGGGACACATCCTTGACGACCTTGCGGCTGCCATAGTATTTCTGCAGATGGCTGGCCTCCAGGCGGCTGTCGTCGCCCGGTGGCACCGCAGGCGATGCGCCGGGTGCGACGTCGAAGCTGGGTCCGCCTGGGGGTCGGGGGCTGGCGGGTGGAGAAGCGCTCACGGTCGGGGATTGGCCAGCAGCGGCGCAGCTTTGAGGGGAGCGGCGGGCACGGCCGGCGGGAGTTCAGCGGCTGAAGGGTCGGGTTTGGGCGTCAGCATGGCCCGGATGCGGCCACCACCGGACGCTGCGGCGCCGCCCTGGGCACCCTTGGACAGCACGCCGTCAATGGTGAACACGTCCACCGTGCTGTCGTAGCTGATGACCGCGCCGCTCATGTCGTCCGCCAGCACCGCCCCCCGAAAGCGACGCAGGCTGGCACGCTTGACGAACTTCACCACGTCGGCCTTGCCGTCGTATTCGATGACCTCGGCCTCGCCTTCGATGTACTCGTCGACGCCGTCGCGCTTCTGGCGGAAAAAGGCCAGCTTGCCTGCTTCCGCCAGGATCAGGCCATATTGATAGCCTTCGGCGTCCTGCCGCACGTCCACCTGGCCGCCACGGATCTGAATGCTGCCCTTGGTGATGAGCACCCTGCCCGTAAAGACGCTGGTTTGCCGCAGATCATCGTATTTGAGGGCGTCGGCCTCGATGTTCATCGGCTTCTGGCGGTCGGCTTTTTCAGCCAAACCAGAGGTCGTCGCCCCCAGAAGCATCAAAAATGCTACAAAAATACGAGCAAACTTGTCTTTTCTAGAAACGGAAAATACCCCAAAAAACTCTGAGCTTTTCGAACCCAGAGGAAGGGCACAAATCTTGCTTGCATTGATGGGCATGTGGGCATTCTAGCCACATGCGCAGGGGAGAAGATCAACCGTCTGCGTTGATCTGCTTGATCAGCTGCTGCAGGACCCGCTCGGCGTTTTCAATCGGCACCTGACAGGTGCCCGCTGCCGTGTGCCCGCCACCGGCATATTCCAGCATGAGCGCGCCAACGTCCGTGTTGGAAGAGCGGTCCAGGATCGATTTGCCGGTGGCAAAAACAATGTTTTCCCGCCGCACCCCCCACAGAACATGGATGGAGATGTTGACCTGCGGGAACAGGGCATAGATCATGAAGCGATTGGTGGCCCAGATCGTTTCTTCGTTGCGCAGGTCCAGCACCGCCAGGTTGCCATGGACTGTGGTGCAGCGCAGGAGCTGCTCCTTGGCACGCTCGGCATGTTCGTAATAGGTGTCCACCCGCTCCTGCACGTCCGGCAGGCGCAGGATGTCCTCAATAGTATGGGTGGCGCAGATGTGGATCAGGTCCAGCATGAGCTGGTAGTTGCTGATGCGGAAATCACGGAAACGCCCCAAACCGGTGCGTGAGTCCATCAGGTAATTGAGCAGCACCCAGCCTTTGGGGTCGAGGACCTCGTCCAGCGTGAAGTCTGCTGAATCCCCCTTGTCCACCGCATCCATCATGGCGTCAAACGACGCCGGAAACCGTTTGCTGCCGCCATAGGCCTCGTACACCACACGAGCCGCCGAGGGTGCGTCCTTGTGAATGATGTGGTTTTTGGCACGCTCCTCGTTGCGCAGGGTCTCGGAGGCGTGGTGATCGAACACCAGATGGGCCTGCGGCACATAGGGCAGGTTTGTGGTGATGTCACGAGGGGTGATTTCGATCTTGCCATCCTGCATGTCCTTGGGGTGGACAAACAGGATGTCGTCGATCAGGTCGAGCTCGTTGAGCAGCACGGCGGATGCCAGGCCGTCGAAATCACTGCGGGTCACCAGGCGGTATTTTGGGGTGGACATGATGCGCAATATTACCGGGTTGGCAGGACGGCGCGGCTCAGCGTCCGGCGCGCACCTCAGTCAGCAGGTGATCGACCACCTGCAAGGCGCGGTCCATGGTGCGCGACAGCGTGCCATCGGTGTAGAAACGGCCGGCCACCCCCAGCGCCGGGACACCTTCCACACGGTACTGGTTTTGCAGCTGCGTGGCCCGCGTGACCTTGGTGGAAACAGAAAAGGAGTTGTACTGCTCCGCGAACTTATCTTTGTCGACCCCCTGCTTGGTCACCCAGGCGGTGATCTGCTCTGCGGTGTCGAGGCTGAGCTTTTCGCCGTGGATGGCAGTGAACACCTTGCCATGGACCTTGTCCAGCTGGTTCATGGCCTCCAGGGCATAAAACAGGCGCTGCTGCGGCACAAAGGTGTCCCGGAAACCCACCGGCACCCGGCGCAAGGACACATCCTTGGGCAATTTCTGGATCCATTTTTCGAGTGCTGGCTCAAAGGCATTGCAGTGCGGGCACTTGTACCAGAAGAACTCCACCACCTCGATGCGGGGCGGCTGGGCCTCCACGGGAGCACGCTTGTCCAGTACCAGGTAGTCCGCACCCGCTTCAGGCCTGCGCACCTGGGCCTGGGTGGACAAAGGCCATGCCACCGGCGACAAAGCCGCCACTGCGGCAGCACTGCCCACCAGAGAAAAATCGCGACGTTTCATCTTCAGTACCCCTTCAAACTTCAATCCACCGATGGCTCAGTTCGTGCCACGCTGCACCCGCACCAGCGCCGTGTCAAGGCCGGTGCCATCCATGCGCGCCTTGGCCTTGTCAGCGTCGTCCTTCTGCTCGAACGGGCCCACCCGCACCCGGAAGATCGGACGACCCGACTGCTCACGTTCGGTCACCTTGGCCTCAAACCCGCCCAGCTGCAGGCGCGCGCGCTGCGATTCGGCGTCTTCTACAGTGCGGAAGGCCCCCGCCTGAATGAAATAGATGAACGGATCAGCCGCTGCCGGGGATGACTTGGCGCGACCTGCGTCTGCTGCTGCGCCTGCCGTGGGAGCGGACGCAGCCGCTTTGGGATCGGCGACGGCCTTTGCGTCAGAGGCCACTCCTACCGCCCCGGAGGCCGACGGCGCAGATGCCGATGCCTTGGGGGGTTTGCCATACAGCGGAGCATTGGGATCCCAGCCCTGGTTTTTTTTCGCCTCGGCAGCATCCTGCTCGACGGTGCGGGTCTGGCCCTTGTTGACAAAAGGCACAGGCACTTTGGTGACATAGACAGCCACCCCCAAGGCCAGAGCCAGGCCAACCACGACCCCAATCACCAGCCCCAACAGGGTGCCGCCCAACTGTTTATGCTTTCCCATTTGCTTCACATTTTCTGCGGTGCGCTCACCCCGAGCACCGCCAAACCATTGTGCAGTGCCTGCGCCGTGGCGGCGACCAGCGCCAACCGCGCCAGGCGAAGGCCTGCGTCATCCACCAGGATGCGTTCCGCATCGTAATAGCTGTGGTAGGCACTGGCGAGCTCGCGCAGGTAAAAAGTCACATCATGGGGTGACAAATCATTTGCCGCCGCCTCCAGCATGGCCGGAAACTTGGCCAGCTGCAGCATCAGCGCCATGGCCTGCGGGCCCTCCAGCGGCGACAGGTCCGCGCCAGCCAGTTGGGCGCGATCGCCCCCCCAGGCAGTCAGCACTGAGCAGATGCGGGCGTGTGCATACTGCACGTAATAGACCGGGTTGTCATTGTTCTGCTGCACCGCCAGGTCCACGTCAAACACATACTCGGTGTCGGCTTTGCGACTGAGCAGAAAGAAACGCACGGCGTCCTTGCTGGTCCACTCAATCAGGTCGCGCAGGGTGACATAGCTGCCCGCACGCTTGCTGATCTTGACCTCCTGGCCACCTCGCATGACCCGCACCATGGTGTGTAGCAGGTAGTCCGGATAGCCTTGGGGGATGGGCACCGGATCGCTGAAGGTGGCGGCCTGCAACCCGGCCCGAACCCGTGCGATGGTGCCGTGGTGGTCGGTGCCCTGGATGTTGATGACCTTGGTGAAGCCACGCTCCCATTTGCTGATGTGATAGGCCACGTCGGGAACGAAATAGGTGTAGGTGCTGTCGGACTTGCGCATCACACGGTCCTTGTCGTCACCGTAGTCGGTGGACCTGAGCCAGAGGGCACCATCCTGTTCGTAAGTCTTGCCGGCATCCACCAGCTTTTGCACGGCTGCATCCACCTTGCCGCTGGTGTACAGGCTGGATTCCAGGTAGTAGTGGTCGAATCGCACACCGAAGGCCTGCAGATCCAAGTCTTGCTCATGGCGCAGGTAGGCCACAGCGAATTCACGGATGCCGTCAATGTCATCCGCCCGGCCAGAGGCTGTGAAGCTTCGGTCGTCTGACTGCACCGACTTCTTGGCCAGGTAGTCGTTGGCAATGTCCTGGATGTAATCGCCGTTGTAGGCGGCTTCTGGCCAACCGGCGTCACCCGGTTTGAGGCCTTTGATCCGGCTTTCGACCGACCAGGCCAAGGTGTTGATCTGCACACCCGCATCGTTGTAATAGAACTCGCGGTGTACCTGCCAGCCCTGGGTCTCGAACAGGTTGCAGATGGCGTCGCCCAGGGCAGCCTGGCGCCCGTGCCCCACATGCAGGGGGCCGGTCGGGTTGGCCGAGACGAATTCAACCATCAGCCGGTTGCCCATCTCGGGGGTGCGCGCCGCCCGGTGGCCAAAGGTCTCGCCGTGCGCCAGCACCTCGTGCACGATGCTTTGCTTGGCGGCGTTCTTCAGCCGGATGTTGATGAAGCCAGGGCCAGCGATGTCCAGTGCGTCCACCCAGCGCTGGAAGGCGGGCTGCGCCAGCAGGCCAGCACGCAGGGTTTCGGCCAACTCACGGGGGTTGGTCCTCAGGCCCTTGGCCAGCTGCATGGCTGCCGTGGTGGCAAGATCGCCATGTGAAGCGACCTTGGGCGATTCAAATGCGGCCTTGGCGCCCTGTCCGGGTGCAACCTCTTCCAGCACCGCTGCCAAAGCCAGCAGGAGTTCATTTTTTGCAGCAAGCATGCTGCGATTTTACGGGCGCACCCGAGGTGCCCGCCCTCAATAGGAGATTTGTGCCAACTCGCGCAGCTGCTCTGCCGTGGCTACCGGAAGACCAAAGAATTCAAGGTAGGCCGGAATTTGCTCAAACAGCATGTCGGTGCCAATCTGCACCTGGCAGCCTCTGGCCAGGGCAGCCTTCAGGAAGGCCGTCATCGCTGATTTCATCACCACCTCTCCCACAAAGGTGCCGGACGAGATGCGATCCATGTCCACCGGCAAAGGATCGCCGTCATTCATGCCCAGGGGCGTGGCGTTCACCACCAGATCAAATCCTGCCGGGTCCTTGCTCCCGGTCTGGACCTGCAACCTCGGATAGTGCAGGCGCAGGCGCGATGCCAGCCCTTCGCAGCTGTCGGCATTCAGATCGAAAACGGCCAGCCGCGCCACACCTGCAGCAGCCAGAGAAGCGGCGATGGCAGAGCCCACGCCGCCACTGCCCACCACGAGAGCCGACGCTCCCTTGAGGATCTTGCCTTTGCGCAGCACGCCGCGCACAAAGCCCTCGCCATCAAACATGTCTCCTTGCAGTTGGCCGTCCGGGCCCAGCCGCACCGCATTGCAGGCGCCGGCGATCGCCGCCGCTGGAAACACCTCCTCCAGCAGACCCATGGTGGCCACTTTGTGGGGCATGGTGATGAGCGCGCCGCGGATGTTGCTCAGGCGGAACACCAGCTTCAGAAAGGTCGGATAGTCCTCCGCCTTGCAACCCAGGGGCACCACCCGAGCGTTGACACCCATGTGGTCCAGCCATGGGTTGTAGATCATGGGGGCCTTGAAGCTGTGCGTGGGATAGCCGATGTGCGCAATCAGTTCAGTGTGGCCATCGATGATGCCGGCGCGCGACATCGGTGCGGCAACGGGGGCGTTCATGCTTGCGCAGCTTTCGCAGCCGACACGGCGGCCCGCAGGCCCAGCAGATAACTGTCCACCCCAAAGCCTGCGATCTGGCCTTTGGCGATATCCGCAATGACCGAGTGGTGCCTGAAGGGTTCGCGCGCGTGGATGTTGCTCATGTGAACCTCCACGATCGGGCACTTGAGGATGGCCAGCGCATCGCGCAAGCCGATGCTGTAGTGCGTCCAGGCGCCTGCATTGATGCAGACGGCAGACACCTGTTCAGAGTGTGCGCGGTGGATGCGCTCTGCCATTTCACCTTCGATGTTGGTCTGGAAACATTCAACCTGCACGCCCAGCTCCTGCGCCAGGGCACCCACCTGGGCATTGATCTCTTCCAGCGTGATGGTGCCGTACTGGGCAGGATCGCGCTTACCGAACATGTTGAGATTGATACCGTGCAGGACAAGGATATTCATGGTTGTTGCATTCATGATTAAACGGGCAGATCGCCAATCTGGACCACCTGGCCAGTCCGGGCAGCCTGAGTGATGGCTTCTGTGATGCGCAGGTTCTGGAACCCGTCGCGGGCATTGACGAGGGGCTCGGCCTCGCCACGCACCACCGCACCAAAGTGTTCCATCTGCCGCCGGATGGGGTCCTCGCGGACCAGACCCACCACGCCCACCTCAAACTCCTTCCACCAGGAACGGTCTTCGGGACGCGGGTAGGTTTTCAGGCGCATGGTCGGAACCGACAGGCTGCCATTGGTGCCGGTGATGATGTAGCAGTCTTCGTCGGCATAGGTGGGATAGGCCTTGTTTTCCTGGCTGGTCTGCTCCCAGCTGCGCGGGCACGCGGCGGTGTCGGACAGCAGGAAAGTTCCCAGCACGCCACTGTCAAAACGAAGATTGATGGCCACGGTGTCTTCGACCGGGAAGCCTCGGGTGGCATGGCTCGCAAACGCCTGCACCGCCACAATGTCGCCGCACAGCATACGCAGGTTATGCACCTCGTGGATCATGTTCAGGAGGATGGGGCCCGCCCCCTGTTCGCGCCGCCAGGGCGCCTCCGCGAAGTAATGGTCAGGCTTCAGGAACGTGGCGCTGCCCTGCACTGCCACCAACTGGCCCAGCCGACCCGAGTCGACCACTTCCTTGGCCTTCGCCATGATCGTGCTGTGGGCACGATGGTGGCCGATCAACACCTTGTGCTGTGGGCCGATGGCAGCGAGCAAGCGCTCTGCCTCGGCGACATGGGTGGCGATCGGTTTTTCCAGCAGGATCGGCATCCCGGCCCGCAGACATTGCAGGCTCTGCTCGACATGCAGGTGGTTCGGCGTGGCCAGCACCAGGCCGTCAGGCCGGTCCCGGGCCAGCAGTTCGTCGATGGAAGCGTACAGCGCAACACCCGCCTGGGCTGCCACGGCGGCCGCAGCAGGTGACGGATCGACAATGGCAGACAACTTCACCGTGGCGCTTTTTTGCGCCACGCCGATGTGGGCCTGGCCGATGTAACCAGCGCCAGCGACGGCGATGCGGGTGAGAGTCATAGGGACTTCAGCAAATCGGAGAGCAAGGCCTTGCACTTCTGGATTGCACCCAAGCGAACGATCCGACGCTTTGGCTATTCGCAGGTGCAATGCACAAGCCTGCGGGCCCCGGGGCAAAGCCCTGCGACCCGCAGCGTGCTTGGACGGTCTTATCGCTTGGCGGCAGCTGCCGCAGCCAGGAAATCATTGACCACATCAGCACCGACGTTGACAGCATATTTGCCAATCACGGGCTTCATTTTTTCAACGAATTTGGCGGTTTCAGCAGGTGCAAACTCGGTCACCTGCATGCCGGCCGCCTTCAGGTCGGCCAGGTCCTTGCCCACCGCA
>JBDKJB010000043.1:0-8298 GCA_039796835.1 Pseudomonadota bacterium
ACGGCTTGAACTGCGATCTGGTGGTGGTGGTGGCCAAGACCAACCCTGAGCTGGGCGCCAAGGGCACGTCACTTCTTTTGGTGGAGGCCGATCGCGCGGGCTTCCGCCGGGGCCGCAAGCTGGAGAAGATGGGCCAGGAGGCCGCCGACACCGCCGAACTGTTCTTTGACAATGTGCGCGTGCCGGCAAGCAATCTGCTGGGCGACGAAGGCATGGGCTTCAAGTACTTGATGGGCGAATTGGCGCAGGAACGCTTCATCATTGCGGTTGCCAGCGCTGCCAAGCTCGAGGCCATGCTGGCCGAGACCATCCGCTACACCAAGGATCGCAAGGTCTTCGGGCAGACCGTGTTTGACTTTCAGAACAGCAAATTCAAACTCGCAGAGGTCAAGGCCCGCGCCACGGCAATGCGCATGATGGTGGATGGCTACCTGGCCCAGCACCTGACCCGCAAGCTCACGTTGGAGGAAGCCGCCATCGCCAAGCTGTATTGCACTGAAGAACTGGGCAAGTGCCTGGATGAGCTGTTGCAACTCCATGGCGGATATGGCTACATGATGGAATACCCGATCTGCCGCGCTTATGTGGACACGCGGGTGAGCCGCATTTATGGTGGCACCTCCGAGGTGATGAAGGAATTGATCTCGCGCGGCTTGTGACGATACCTTGAAGTTGCAAAATTACAACGATTTCCCCTGACTTCTAACCACTCGCGACAAGGTGCCGGGCCTAGGGCCCAGCAGGTCCCCTGACAAGCTTGGGCTAACATCGGACTGTCGTCTGGAACTTGTCATGGGCTTGCTGCCGATGGCCCAAGGGAGAGTTGTCTTGCCGTCACGCAATCTGTTACACCACGCTTGTTGCGGTCCTCTGGCCGCTCTGGCGGCTGCCCTGCTATGCACGGCGTGCACGATTGTTCCCGAACCTGTCACGCCTGACGAAGTAACAGCTCGGGTCAAAGACGACACGCCCCGCATGTACAGCGACCAGGAACCCATTTCGGGTCCGGTGACGCTGGAAATGGCTGTTGCCAGGAGCCTCAAATACAACCTGGATTACCGGCTCAAGCAAATGGAGTCGGCGCTCGCGCTGGGCATTACCGACTACACCAGCTTCGACACATGGCCCAAGCTGCTTCTGAGTGCCGGGTACAGCACGCGTGACAACGATTCAGGTGGGACAAGCGTTGGCATTGTGGATGGCATCGTCAGCCTGCGTCCATCTACGTCACAAACCCGAAACTTTGCCCAGTCCGGCGCTGAATTTAGCTGGAACGTGCTGGATTTCGGCGTCTCCTATTACCGTGCCAAGCAAAATGCCAACCAATTTCTGATTGCTGAAGAACGACGGCGCAAGCTGGTTCACAACGTGATCCAGGACGTGCGGGCAGCCTATTGGCGCGCCTTGGGCGCACAGCAACTGGCTGATCAGGCCAAGCTGACGCTGGCGCGGGCCGAGACTGCGCTCATTCGGTCGCGCGAAGCCGAAGTGCAGAGAGTCATCTCCCCGGCGCTGGCGCTGAATTACCAGCGTGCGCTGCTGGATGCCACTTCACTCTTGAACCAGAGAAGACAAGATCTGGACTTTGCCAAGCACGAACTGGCCGCGCTGATGAGCGTGCCGCCAGGGACCAAATTTGACGTGGCAGTGAGCCCGGAGACTCAGCTGCCGCCCGTGCCCACAAACTATCTTGCCCTAGAAGAAATGGCTCTGCTGCAGCGGCCCGAATTGCGGGAAGAAGATTTCAAGAAACGCATCACTGCCGACGAGACGCGCAAGCAATACCTGAGCGTCTTCCCCAACCTGAACGTCGCCGCTGGATTGCAATACAACTCTAATGATTTCCTGTACAACAAGAATTGGCAGCAGGCGAGCGTCGGAGTCAGTTGGAATCTCATGCGCTTGTTCGCCGTACCTGCCCTGGAAAAAACGCAGACTCTGCAGGTTGAGGTTGACCGGGCACGCCGTCTGGCACTGTCGATGGCGGTCATCACGCAGTTGCGAGTCAGTATCGAGCGTTACCGCTTGGCTGTAGAGGACTTCAAGCTGGCTGACCAGGCGGCGGCCGTGGATCGGCGATTGGCCTTGTTCACCAAAGACTCTGTCAGCGCCAAGCTGGAAAACGAACTCGAAGCCATCCGCACCGAAGCAAGGGCCATTCTAGGGTCCTATCAACGGGCCAACGCCTATGCCAACGCGCAAATCGCGTTTGGTCGCATGTACATCACCTTGGGATTTGATCCGCTGGAGGACAATTTCGACGGCAAGTCCGTCACCGATCTTGCGGTCCGCGTCAAGCAGCATCTGGCCGATGAGAATGCCAATGAGCTCCAGCTCAAATCTCTTCTTTTTGGAACGCGATCTAAGGTGGCGGTGCATATTGAGGGGGTTGAAGCCGAGGATTTGAAGGCACGGATGAAACATCAGGTGCTTGAGTTGCTCGCCCGAAATGACATCCTGAGCGATGATGCTGACGGCACACCGCTGTCATTCCAATTGAAACGAGAAAACGGGAAATGGGCGGTGGAGACAGCATCTTGGGCAGTCCGCCTGGGTGGCGGTGCCCAGGGGCGCCAATTCGAGTCCGCTGGTTTTCCCACCAAAATCCCTGAGCACTCCAGGCCATCTGTGCTGGAAGCAACTCTGGTCGCCGCCGCTTCCGCGCATTTGCCGGGGTTGAAGGCTTGGATAAAACAGCAAGATGATGCACTTCAGACAGAGGCTCTCAGAATCGAGCCTGCCGGAACCCACAAACCTGCTGGTGTTGTTCCATGAGCCTTGGGGCCAAGCTGCTGACCCTGGTGTGCGGTGTCGGCCTGGGCATCTCTGCTGTACTGACGGCCAGCGCGCAATCCAAGGGAGAACTCGGGCCAGTCCGGGTACTTCTGGTGCCTGACAAAGAAACCACCGTTGCAAGCTCGATCGCTGCCAGGGTTGTTGTTCTGAATGGCAATCTCGGCCAAGCATTCAAAGCAGGTGATCTGCTCGTCGCTTTCGACTGCGCTGAAGCCGTTGCTCGGGTCGACATGTCCAAAGCTGAGCTCGCCGGCAGCATCGACCAGCATGAAGCCAAAGTAAAAATGCAGGGCCTGGGGCAGGCCAGTGATGTGGAAGTGGCCTTGGCCGCCAGTGCGGTCAACAAGTCCAAAGCACAACTTGCGTTGCACGAAAGCCAATCATCCCAATGCAGCATCCACGCCCCGTGGGGCGGGCGCATTGCCCGGGCCCACGTGAAGCCACTGATGACTGTGACCCCAGGCCAGCCCTTGTTGGACCTTGTCAACGAAGGCCCGCTCAGGCTGAAGCTCAATGTACCCTCCAAACTACTCGGCAAACTGCGCGTTGGCTCCAGGTTTGACATTCAGATCGATGAAACCAACGGCAAGTATCCGGCGGTGGTCTCTGCGCTCAACAGTCGGGTGGATCCGGTCAGTCAGACGATCGAAGTGGAGGCTAGGCTGATCCGCAACCACCGTGAACTGCTCGGTGGCATGAGCGGTGTCGCCGATTTGTCTGCTTTGCACTGATTGCTCTGCGCCATGGTCGACACCTCGATTGGGGACATGGCAGCGCCCGTCCCAGAACGTGGATTCAGCCAGGAACAGATCTACATCCACCTGATTGCAAGGGCTCAGCAAGCGACCAGTCTGCCAGAGTTAGTATTTTCGATCGTCAACGAAAGCATCCAGCTGGTGACTTACCAGCAAGCGGCCTACTTCAGTGTAGGAAGCAGCGGGAGGCTCTCCTTGTCGTGCGCTTCCGGGCTGGCAAGCGTCGCAGAAACCTCCCCCTATACGGTCTGGGTCAATGGCTTTGCCTCAGCGTTCAACGCTGGGCTGCCCCATCAACTTATGGATTTTGACGACGCAGCTCCAGATTGGCGCGAGGGCTGGCAGGAATGGCTTCCGGACCATCTGTTACTGATTCCGATCAACGATTTCGCTGGACAGCCGCTGGGCGTTGCCATGTTCGCCCGCGAACAACCTTGGTCAGAGGTGGAGGTCAGTCAATTGACCCATTTGCATCGGACCTATGCCTATTGCATGAGAGCCCTGACGCATCAGCACCGAGGCACGCGGACACTCTCATCCTTGCTGTCCCAGTCCAAGACCTGGTTGATCGCCGCAGCTGTGCTGGTCGCATGCATGTTGATTCCCGTGCGCTTGTCGGCGTTGGCAGAAGCCGAGATCATTGCCTTGGATTCATTCGCCGTGTCGGCACCGCAAGATGGCGTGATCAGAGCGTTTGCCGTTCAGCCCAACACCTTCGTCAAGAAGGGCGACGTCCTGTTCACTTTGGACGACACCTCAGTTTTGAACCGCCATGAAGTCGCTGCCAAAGCCTTGGCCACAGCGCGCGCAGACGCTTTGGTGGCAGAGCAAAGGGCTTTCGACGACATGCGGGCCAAAGCTACTTTGGCGGCGAGCTTGGGACGGGTGAAGGAAAAGGAAGCCGAGTTGCAGTCTGTCAAGACGCTCATGGCACGCGTGGAAATTCGGGCTGAGCGTGATGGACTGGCTGTTTTCGTCGACCCCAATGACTGGATCGGCAGACCGGTGCAGACCGGAGAACGGGTGATGCAACTCGCCGACCCCAAAGACGCCGGCCTGCTGATCTGGCTCCCTGTGCGTGACGCTATCAACATTGAGCCCGGTGCTTCGGTTCGATTGTTCCTGCACACCAATCCCCTGGATCCTGTCAGCGCCCAAGTTCATCAAACCAGCTATCAAGCGTCAACCAGCCCGGGAGGTATTGCCAGTTATCGATTGAAAGCGACGTTTGCTCCCGGGACGGAGCTTCCCCGCATCGGCCTGCACGGAACGGCCAGGATCTCAGGGGAGTGGAGTTCTCTCGGATACTATCTTTTCAGACGCCCCATCGCAGCTGCGAGGGAATACTTCGGCTTCTGATGGCCATCGTCGTCAAGGCCCCTGGAGTGCCAAAAGTTAGCCGGGTACCTCTTCTACGCGACGACTTGCGATTGGTGCCGGCAGCCTCCAACCCAGATGGAAGCCCATCCTGGATGATTCTTGATTCCGTCGGGAATCGCTTCTTCAGACTCGACTGGCTCGACTTTGAACTGCTGTCGCGCTGGGAATTGGGCACTACCGAAGCAATCATCAACAGCGTCAACCGTGAAACCACTTTGTCAATCGGCTCAGAAGACCTAGAGGGCCTCATTCAATTTCTGCAGCGACATCATCTGCTGCAAGTGCGAACAGCAGATGCCGTGAAAGCGCTGCACAAAGAGTCCCTCGCCAGTCGGAAATCATGGCCCACATGGCTGTTGCACAACTATCTGTTCATGCGATTCAGGCTGATTCAGCCCCAGCGACTGCTGAGAAATGTCTTGCCGTATGTGTCCTGGATATTTTCTGCGGAGAGCGCCATAGCAATTTTCGGCTTGTCCGTCCTTGGATTTTTTTTGGCGCTCAGGCAATGGGACACTTTCACTACCACCCTGGTCGACAAGATGACTTTTTCAGGAATGGCGAGCTTCGCTGTGGCTTTGGTTTTCTCGAAGTTCATGCATGAGGCAGCACACGCCTTGGCAGCCACCCGCTACGGCCTAAGGGTCGCGCACATGGGTATTGCCATGCTGGTGCTCTTCCCAATGCCTTACACAGATGTGTCTGAAAGCTGGAAGCTGACCAATGCCCGCCACCGGCTCCAAGTTGCCGGCGCAGGCATCCTCGCCGAATTGGCTTTGGCCGGGCTCTCCACTTTGGCATGGAGCCTGGCCCCAGACGGTTCAGTCCGGAACGCTTTGTTTGTGCTCGCTACCACCAGCTGGGTGCTTACCCTTGCAGTAAACCTTAGCCCATTCATGCGCTTTGACGGTTACTTCATCCTGTCGGATTGGCTCGACTTTCCGAATTTGCACGAACGCTCTGCAGCGCTTGCCAGAACCTGGTTCAGGCGCACAGCTCTGGGCCTGGAAGAGCCTTGGCCGGAAGAATTCCCCAGGCGCAGGCGCGAACTTTTTATCACCTTTGCTTGTATCACTTGGGTATACCGTTTGACGGTCTTCATCGGAATTGCGTGGCTGGTCTATGAATACTTCTTTAAAGTGCTGGGTATTTTTCTGTTTGTTGTTGAAATCTGGTGGTTTATCGTGCTTCCGGCACTGAAGGAAACGATGGTTTGGATGCAGCGAAGAGCAGAGATCAGGCCCTCACGGTCATGGGTCGCCGTTGGGCTGCTGGCAGCGTTCGGCGCGGTGGGGTTCATCCCTTGGCACACTTCTGTCAGTGGAGCGGCTTGGGTACACGCACAACGTGAGAGCTGGATTTACTCTCCCATAGCAGCGCGCGTTGTTGAGGCTGCAAGTCCCGGTACCGTCAAGAAGGGACAACGCATCATTCAGCTTCATTCACCTGATTTGGCCTCTGATGCCGCCCGTTCCCAGGCGCTGGCGGATGCACGCGGTGCCGAGATTCGTGGCCTGATTGGATGGGAAGGCGGCGAAGCAAGACGGGCCGAGCTGCAATCCGAGCAAGACAAGTTTCGCGCGGAAGTCAAGCTTTTCAATGATGAATTGTTCAGGCTGGACCTGATTGCACCCTTTGATGGTGAACTCAAGGACACGGCAGACGGCTTGGCACCCAGGGCTTGGGTTCACCCCAAACAGGCGTTGGCAGTGGTGGTGGATCCGTCCAGTTGGTCTGTTGACATGCTGGTTGAAGAGCGTAGCGTGTCTCGCATCAAAGCGGGAGACAAAGCCCTTGTGATGATGCTACGCGACAGTCTCGAAAAAATTCCTGCCGTGGTCGAATCGGTGGATACGACCCGATTGACTGCCCTCCCCCATCCCGCCCTGGACGCCCAACATGGGGGTCCTGTTCAAACCTTTCCCGGCGACAAACACATTCCTGTTCAATCTCTGTATCGGGTCCGACTGAAGCTTGAAGCGGGCGTCCACTTTCAACAGATGCGTTTGGGGCATGTGACTGTACAAACCCAGGCGCGAGCTTGGCTGCCAAGCATATTCTCAAGAGTGCTCGCCATCATCTTGCGGGAAAGCGGATTTTGATGACCTCTACTGAATGTGCCCAGATTTCTTCTTGTCACATCGGAAATCTGGGCATGCCTTTCATGCCACCCAAACGCTTCATCATTTTCATCATCCCCCCACCCTTCATTTTTTTCATCATGTCCTGCATCTGCTCGAATTCCTTGAGCAGGCGATTCACCTCCTGAACCTGGACTCCAGCGCCGGCTGCGATCCGGCGCTTGCGCGTGGCTTTGATGATCTCTGGTCTCTTGCGCTCAGCAGGGGTCATGCTGTGGATAATCCCCTGTCTGCGTTGGATGTCTTTGTCAGCCCGACCCATGTCCACTTGACCGGCCTTGGCAGCCAACTGGGTAGGCAGCTTGTCTATCAGCGTGGACAGTCCGCCCATTTGTCGCATTTGCTGGATTTGCGCGAGAAAGTCGTCCAGATCAAAACCTGCTCCGCTCTTGACTTTAGCTGCCAGCTTTTGTGCAGCCTCCACATCAACGCCCGCAGTGACTTGCTCAACCAGGGCAACGATGTCACCCATTCCCAGAATCCGTCCGGCATGCCGCTCGGCGTCAAAAACCTCCAGACCATCGAGCTTTTCGCTGGTGCCAGCAAATTTGATCGGTGCACCGGTGACCTGACGCACAGACAGCGCAGCCCCCCCCCGCGAATCTCCGTCCAACTTGGTCAGCACGATGCCCGTGAGTGGCAGAGCTTCCTTGAAGGAGCGGGCAGTGTTGATAGCGTCTTGCCCCTGCATCGCATCCACGACAAACAAGGTTTCTACCGGATTCAACGCAGCATGCAATTCGCGGATTTCGCGCATCAGCGCTTCATCAATCGCCAGTCGGCCCGCGGTGTCCACCAGCAACACGTCGAAATAGTGACGCCTGGCGTGTTCCAGAGCCGCCTGCGCAATATCCACCGGACTCTGGCTCGGTGTGCTTTCGAACCACTCCGCCCCGGCCTGAGCAGTGACTGTCTTGAGCTGGTCAATGGCCGCCGGGCGATAGACGTCCGCAGACACCGTCAAAACCTTTTTCCTGCGCTTCTCAGCCAAATGTCTGGCCAGTTTGCCGGTGGTGGTGGTCTTGCCGGCCCCCTGCAGGCCGGCCATCAATATCACCGCCGGCGGCTGGGCCGCGAGGTTAATGTCACTGACACCTTCCCCCATGGTCAAGGCCAATTCACGGTTGACAATACCCACTAAGGCTTGGCCCGGTGTCAGCGAACCGAGCACCTCCTGGCCCAGTGCTTTTTCCTTGACACGCGCCACAAAGTCTCGCGCTACGGGC
>JBDKJB010000044.1:0-8163 GCA_039796835.1 Pseudomonadota bacterium
CGCTGTTGGCCGCGTGGGCGCGCAGGCAGATGTGGCAGAAGGTGTGGCCGGGGGTGTCCATGCATTCCAGCTCGACCGTCTTGCCCACCTTGATGATGTCGCCGGCCTGCACACCGCGGTCCATGCCGGCGATCTTGCCGCCAGCCTTGTGGTGGGCGATGACCTTGGCGCCGGTGGCGGCCACCACGGCGGCGTTGCCGCCGGTGTGGTCGTGGTGCTCGTGGGTGTTGAGGATCTGCGTGACGCGCCAGCCCTTGACCCGGGCGGTGGCCAGGGTCTTCTCGTGGTCGAAGGGGTCGATGGCCAGGGCTTCGCCGGTTTCGGGGCAGGCCACCAGGTAGTTGTAGTTGCGCAGGGCGTTGCCCATCCAGATGCGTTCGACCAGCATGGCAGGGCCCCTCGGTCTGAGGTCAGTGCAGGACGACCTGCAGGTCGGTGATGCCACGTACAAAGTTGGACAGCAGGCGCTTGGGCTCACCCAGTACCTCGATGCGTTCGAAGCGTTGCAAGATCTCTTCCCACAAGATCTTGAGCTGCAGCTCGGCCAGGCGGTTGCCCACACAACGATGGATGCCGAAGCCAAAGCTCAGGTGCTGGCGCGGGCGCGGACGGTCGATGATGAGATCGTTGGGTCGTTCGATCACGCTGTCGTCGCGGTTGCCGCTCAGGTACCACATCACGACCTTGTCGCCCTTCAGGATCTTCTTACCGGCGAGCTCGGTGTCTTGCAGGGCGGTACGGCGCATCATGGGCAGTGGCGTCTGCCAGCGGATGATCTCGGACACCGCGCTGTCCACCAGGGTCGGGTTGGCTTTGAGTTTCGCCCATTGTTCCGGGAACTTGTGCATGGCCAGCACACCCCCGCTCATGCTGTTGCGGGTGGTGTCGTTGCCGCCGACGATCAGCAGCACCAGGTTGCCCATGTATTCCTGCGGCCCCATGTTGCGTGTGGCCGGGTTGTGTGCCAGCATGCTGATGAGGTCGTTGCCGGGTGGAGCATTGACGCGCTCGTTCCACAGCCTGGTGAAGTAGGCCAGCATCTTGCCCAGTTCTTCCATGCGCGCTTCACGGCTGGGCACGAGCTTGTCGAGCTCAGGCACCGAAGTGGAGACATCGCTCCACCAGGTCAACAGGCGGCGGTCTTCGAAGGGAAAGTCGAACAGCGTGGCCAGCATGCGGGTGGTGAGCTCGATCGACACCTTGTCCACCCAGTTGAAGGGGGTGTCGCGCGGCAGGCTGTCGAGCACCTCCTGCGTGCGGCTGCGGATCAGCGATTCCATGTTGGTCAGGTTGCCCGGCGCTACGATGGGTTGCACGGCCTTGCGCTGCACATCATGCTTGGGTTGGTCCATGGCGATGAACATCTGCAGGCGCTCGCCCTGGGGCGCGTCGAAGAGGGCGATGCCGCCCTGTGTCCAGTCGCTGCTGAAGACGCCATGGTTGGTGTCCACAGCCATGATGTCGTTGTAGCGGGTGACCGACCAGAAGCGCCCGTAGCGTTGGTTTTCCATGAAATGGACTGGGTCGTCGCGGCGCAGGCGCTCGAAGAAGTGATGAATCTGGTCGCTCTGGAACCAGTAGGCATTGCTCACGTCGATGTCTTCCACTGGCATGGAGAAGGCCTCGGCGCGGCCGTAACCGCGCATCTCGGCCGGGAAGTCGGTGACTACATTGGCGCTCATTGTTTCTCCTTCAATGCTGGCCGGCCGGCATGCGCACGGTCAGGCCTTCGTGGGCATCGGTCACCTGGATCTGGCAGGCCAGGCGTGAATTGGGTTGGGTCCCGGCGGCAAAGTCGAGCATGTCGGTTTCCATCGCCGACTGTTCTCCCACCTTGTCTTGCCAGGCGGGCTCCACATACACATGGCAGGTGGCGCATGCGCAGTTGCCGCCGCAGTCGGCGTCGATGCCAGGCACGTTGTTGTTGACAGCTGCCAGCATCAGCGACTGCCCTGTCTCGGCGCGGACAGTGTGGGGCGTGCCGTTGAATTCGATGAAAGTGACTTGGGGCATGACGTTGGAGGGTGATGTTTGAGGCATTCTAGAAAGCCGCGGAGCAGATGCTGCCACCTGCGCGACGCTTTTGCCACGTTCTGCGGGTTTGCCCGGATCAGCGCCTGGGCGGTGAAGGGGCGGCCTGTTCGATCCGGCCTGCGATCAGGTCCAGATACGTTTCGTCGCCCAGGGCTGTCCCCATGCTGATGCGCACGCGCACCGGCAGGTATTGCAGGCTGGGCGCGAACCACAGCTCGGCCGTGATGTTGCCGCGCGGCTGGGCCAGCGGGCGGGGTTTGAGGCGCAGGGCCTGCACCGCCCCCATCTCGGCCGTTTGAATGGTTTCTTCGGCCTGAATGTCGTAGGTCCACAAATCCACACCACCCGGTCGGGCCAGCCAGACCTGGACGCTGCCCCCGACTCGCAGCGCGTCGCGTCCGGTGGAAAAGCGGTGTGACAGGTCCACCAGTTGGCTGGCAGTGTCCTGCACGCCGGGCGGGCGGGCCAGGCGTCGGCCGTTTTGCAGCTTGACCGTGTCGTCGTCAAACTCGACGCGCCGCAATCCGCCGGGGGGACGCTCCTCGTAGATCCCGGGGCGCAGGCCCTGCTCATCCACCTCTCCCTGGCTGGTGATGGTGAACAGGGTCATGCTGAGGGCGCTGACTTCGATGCGGGCCTGGTAACGCACCGTGTCGGTGCCTGAGCCCGGTGGTGGGGCATGGCGCTGCCACAACACCCGGGCGCTGCCGTGCACGGGGCCGTGGTAGTGTCCGGTGACGTCATAGCTGAGCCGGGTGTCGGGTGGCCAGGTGTCTGCCAGAGTGGGCTCCGCTGCCGGAGAGGGGCTGGCCACTGGTTCGCTGGCCGCAGGTGCGGGCGCTTCGGCGGTTGCAGGGTCTGGCGCAGGGGGTTCAGGTGGGGATGGCTCTGCAGCGCTTTGGGGTGCCAGGGGCGGCGGGATCTCCAGCGCAGGTTTGGAGGGCGCCGGCCGGCGCGGCGGTGGCAACAGCGCTGCGGGAGGGCTGGGCTGCAACAGCCGCGCATAGACAGGATCGGGCAGCTTTGCCAGACCGGTCCCTCCGGTCAGCAGGCTGTGCAGCCAGCCCAGCGTTGTCAGGTGCAGGGCCAGGACCCCCAGCAGGAGGGTGGCAAAAGCAAAGCGTGAGGAGCGCAGATGCACGGCTTTACCCGGGCATGCACCTGCTGCCCGAACGTCGCTTCATTTGAAAAGGCCCGGCGGGGCCGGGCTGATGGGCAAGGGCGTGCCCGCAGCGGCTGCCTCCTGCTGCGGAGGGGTCGACATCTCTTCCAGCCACCACACGAAAAGCGCGATCAAGGCCAAGAAGATGGCGTTTCCGATCCAGCGACGGCGTTTTGAAACGGGCATGGGCATTCCTCTGAATGGGATTTCCGACCTCAGACCGCCCGGGCGCGTGCCAGTGGTGGATTTCTGGCAAAGTAGCTGGCAATGCCGCGCATCAGCGCATCGGCCAACTGGTCCTGGTATTCCTCGCTGACCAGTTTGGCCTCTTCTTCAGGGTTGCTGATGAAGGCGGACTCGACCAGCACGCTGGGAATGTCAGGCGCCTTCAGCACCGCAAAGCCCGCCTGCTCGACGCGCGGTTTGTGCAGCTTGCCGACGCGGCCGATCTCGCCAAGCATGGCGCCGCCCAGAGCCAGGCTGTCCTTGATCTGGGCTGAGGTGCTCATGTCGAGCAGGGTGCGCTGCACCTGCTGGTCCTTCGCGGTGACGTTCAGGCCGCCGACCAGGTCGGCCTTGTTTTCCTTGTCGGCCATCCAACGCGCAGCGCTGCTGCTGGCTGCCCCCTGTGAGAGCGCAAACACGCTGGCACCCTGCGGCCGCGGCGTGAAGAAGGCGTCGGCGTGGATGCTCACAAACAGATCAGCCTGCACGCGCCGGGCCTTCTGTACCCGCTGGTGCAGGGGCACGAAGAAGTCGGCGTCGCGGGTCAGATAGGCACGCATGGGGCTGACCGCCCCGCCGGTGGCCACGCTCGCCGCGTTGATTCGGTCGCGCAGGCGCTGGGCGATCTGCAGGACGATGTCTTTTTCCCGGGTACCACCGGGGCCAATGGCTCCGGGGTCTTCTCCCCCATGCCCAGGGTCCAGGGCAATGATGATCAGGCGGTCAGTTTTTTTAGAACTTTCAATTTCTTTATTATTTTTAGAATAATTTTCCGATATGGGTGTTGTAGATGTAGTTCCTGAATGAGGAGTATTAATGGTTGTTTTTTTATCTGAATTTTTGGCAATCAGCTCACCTAACGGATCTGAACCTGCCGCATTCAGCCGTTCGGCAATCAGCGCAGCCAGCGGATCGACGGTTTTTTCAGGGTACATGTCCAGCACGAGGCGGTGCTGGTAGGCAGCGACAGGAGGCAGCGCAAACACCTGCGGCGCCACGGGCAGCTTCAAATCGATCACGAGGCGGACCACGCCGGGGGCGAACTGGCCCACCCGGATGCCAGCGATGTTCGGGTCATTGGCTTGCACCTTGGCCACCAGCTCCCGCAGCGCAGGGTTGAGCCCGATGCCCTCCAGATCCACCGCCAGACGCGGCGGGCTGGGTACAAACTGGTGTCTGGCGACCAGCAGCCCGTCGGACTCGATCGTCACGCGCGAATAGTCGGCAGCCGGCCAGACGCGCACGGCGACGATGGTGGCCCCCCAGGCAATGTTGGCTCGGCCCAGCAGCAGGACGAGCCCTGTCCCTTGCGCCGCGTTCACGAAGCAGCGGCGTTTCACGGCTGGCCCGGTGCCAAGGCCCGCAGCAGCTCATCCCCCCGGGCGGAATGTGCTGTCAGGGCAGCGCGACGGTGGTTGCCATCGGCGGCCTGCAACTGCACCAGCAGATCGGGCACCGGCAGCTGTCCCAGCGCCTTGTCCGGCCATTCCGCCAGCTTCAGGCCCGGGCTGGCGAAGAGATCCCGAAAACCGGCATCGGCCCATTCGCGAGGGTCGCTGAAGCGGTAGAAGTCGAAGTGCCAGACATTCAGCCGCGGGAGTTCATAGGGCTCGACCACCGCATAGGTGGGGCTTTTGATGCGGCCCGGCACCCCCAGTGCGCGCAGCAGATGGCGCACCAGCGTGGTTTTGCCAGCGCCCAGGTCGCCTTGCAGGGCGATGAACACATTGGCCAGATGGGGTTGTGCCTGCATGTGGGTGGCCATGCGCCCGGCAAATGCCTGTGTGGCCGATTCATCGGGCCAGTTCAGTTCAAGAGGGGGCGCTGCGGTCACAGGTCGCATTTTCCAGCAGATGGTGCCAGCCACAGCCGACAATGTGTGGGCCATGGCCAGCGGTTTCGATTTGCAACACTTCATGCGCGGGCTGCGCAATCAGGCGCAATCCCTGGGTTTTGCCGAACTGGGCGTGAGCGGCGTGGACCTGGCCGCCGCCGAAGCCCCGCTGCTGCACTGGCTGGCGCAGGGCTTTCAGGGTGACATGGCCTATATGCAGGCGCATGGCCTGAAGCGGGCTCGGCCGGCCGAACTGGTGCCCGGCACGGTGAGTGTCATCAGCGTCCGCATGGACTACCTGCCGCAGAACGCGCCTGATGGCTGGCAGGCCGTGGAGTTCGAGCGCCTGCAGCGTCCCGCCGAAGGCATCGTGTCGGTGTATGCCCGTGGACGGGATTACCACAAGGTCTTGCGCAGCCGGCTGCAACAGCTCGTGGACTGGATGCAGTTGCAATTGGGGCCTGTGGGGCACCGCGTGTTCACCGACTCGGCCCCGGTGATGGAGGTGGAACTGGCCGAGCGGGCGGGCCTGGGCTGGCGCGGCAAGCACAGCCTGCTGCTGAACCGCGAGGCCGGGTCGATGTTCTTTCTGGGTGACATCTATGTCGATGTGCCATTGCACGCTGAGCCGATCGAAGTGCTGCCGAAATACAGCCACTGCGGCTCCTGCACAGCCTGCATGACTGTGTGCCCGACGCAGGCCATCGTGGCCGAAGGCCTGGTGGACGCGCGCCGCTGCATTTCGTACCTGACGATTGAGCACAGGGGATCCATTCCGGAGGCGCTGCGGCCGTTGATGGGCAACCGCGTCTATGGCTGCGACGACTGCCAGCTCGTCTGCCCGTGGAACAAGTTTGCGCGGCGCAGTCCCTTGCCGGATTTTGACGAGCGTGCTGGCATGGCAGGCGCGCAGCTGGCACAGCTGTTTGCCTGGAGCGAAGCAGAGTTTCTGCACCGCACCGAAGGCAGCCCGATCCGCCGAATTGGGCATGAGCGCTGGCTGCGCAACATCGCCGTGGCCCTGGGCAATGTCCTGCGGGGTGCGAATTCAGACGAGGGTGAACCCCTGCGCGCCGCCTTGCAAGCACGCGCTGCGCACGCCAGTCCGCTGGTGCGCGAACACGTCGCTTGGGCGCTGGCGCAGACCGCCGCCATCGCTTCGGTGCGCGTGGTCAAGGATGCAGCCAGCTCGCCAGCGCCAAACCGAAAGGCAGGCTGAACAGCCCCAGCACCGTGCTGAGGGTGATCATCGCCGCCACAGGCGCGCCATCGAACCCCATCTTGCTGGCCAGCACATAGCCATTGGGCGACGTGGGTGTGGCGGCAAACAGTAGCAACGCTGTGGCCTGGGCGGGGGGCAGGCCAGCGGCCCAGGCCAGGGCACAAGCGGCCAGCGGGGCCAGCAGGTGCTTGATGGATAGTTGCGCCACCGCCAGGATCTTGACGCTGTGCAGAGCCGTGAGCTGCAGGCCCGCGCCGGCGGCCATCAGCCCCAAAGCCAGTGAGGCGTTGCCCAGACGCGTGAAGGGCGTGGCCAGCAGTTCGGGGATGCGAAAGCCAGCCAGATTGAGTAGCGTGGCTGATACCGTGGCGATGATGAGCGGGTTTTTCAACAGCTCGCGCAGGAAGCTGCTGCTTTCGCCATCCACGCCGCCAGCACTGTCACGCTGCATCTGTCGGTGCATGGGCCACACGGCCGCCACGTTGTACAGCGGCACACAAAAGCCAATCAGCACCGCAGCCAGCGCCAGGCCCTGTGGCCCGGCCACCCTGTCGCTGATGCCCAGTGCAATGAACGAGTTGAACCGAAAGCCAATTTGTGCGGCTGCGGCATGGCCGCGCAGGCCTTCAGATGTGCGCATCGGCGCACCAATGCCAGGCAGGCGAGGCAGGATGTAGGAGCTCACCACCATCAATATTGACAGCATCCAGGCCGCCCCGATCAGGCCGGTCAGGGGCCCGATCTGCAATGGCGTTTTCAGGATCGACTGGAACAGCAGTATGGGGAACAACAGGTAATAGACGAGTGACTCCACGCGCTGCCACAGGCTTCGATCCAGCGGAGTGTGGCGGCACAGCAGCCAGCCCAGCAAGATGAGCGAGAAGTCGGGAAAGAGCAGTTCGAAGAAATTCACGCTCAGAGAATACCGTAGGGTCCTATGTGTTATCCACATCGGCGGCTTCGGGCTGCCGGGCTAATATGCGAGCCACGTCGAATCCGGAGATCGCCAACATGACCCTGCGCCGTTCAGCCTTTGCCCGATTGCCCCTGGTTGCCCTGTCTTTGGGCGCACTCTTCGCCGCCGATCTGGCGCAGGCACAGGGGTATCCGAACAAGCCCATCAAGCTGCAGGTGCCGTTTGCGCCCGGCGGCACCACCGACATCATCGCGCGCGTGATCGCTGAGCCCTTGGGCAAGGCGTTGGGGCAGCCGGTCGTGATCGAAAACAAGGCCGGCGGCGGCGGTGTGATCGGCGCCACCGAAACCGCACGATCCGTGCCCGACGGCTACTCGCTTGGCATGGCCACGGTCAGCACCACGGCGGCCAACCCCGCCATCAACCCCAAGATTCCCTACAACCCGCTGACCGACTTCACGCCCATCATCAACATCGCCGCCACGCCCAATGTGCTGGCGGTGCACCCGTCCTTCCCGGCCAAGGACTACAAGGGCTTCGTGGCGGAACTGAAGAAGTCGCCAGGCCGGTACTCTTACGCTTCGTCGGGCACCGGCGCCATCGGCCACTTGCAGACCGAGCTGTACAAGAACATGGCCGGCGTTTTCATGACGCACATCCCCTACCGCGGCGCGGGCCCGGCGCTCAACGACACCGTGGCCGGCCAGGTGCCCGTGATCTTCGACAACATGCCCTCGGCCCTGCCTTTTTTCAAGGACAACCGTCTGGTG
>JBDKJB010000045.1:0-8094 GCA_039796835.1 Pseudomonadota bacterium
GTAGGTGGCGGGCTTCTTGACCAGGCCTTCCACCGCCACCGACCAGGGTTTGGTCTTGAGCGTGTGGGCGTTGTGCGCCGGATCGGACTTGTCGGTGCCGAATTCGTAAAAATTGCTGTAGGTGCTGGCGTCTTTGTAGTCGGTGATCCTTTCCATCACCATGGCTCCAGCCACCCCGGATTTGCCACCCGCCAGCGTGGCCAGCTTGTCGGGCTTGACGTACAGGGCGCCGCCCTGCGCCATCGCCTCACGCTGCGCCCACCCCGCGAGTGTGGCACCAGCGGCCCCCGCTGCGAGCCGCTTCATCAGGCTGCGACGGTTCTGGTAAGTCGCTGCAGGCGTGATCTCACTGCTGTGAGGATGAATGAAACCATCGTTGTGCGTCTGGATCAGCATGGTGGCCTTTCGTTCTACAGGGTGCCGTAACTGTGCAAGCCGCTCAGGAACATGTTCACGCCCAGGAAAGCAAAGGTGGTGACCGCCAGGCCCACCAGAGCCCACCAGGCCGAAATGGCGCCACGCAGGCCTTTCATCAGGCGCATGTGCAGCCAGGCCGCGTAGTTAAGCCAGACAATGAGCGCCCAGGTTTCCTTCGGGTCCCAGCTCCAGTATCCGCCCCAGGCTTCGGCCGCCCACAGAGCGCCGAGCACGGTGGCAATGGTGAAGAAGGCAAAGCCGACGGCAATCGACTTGTACATCACGTCGTCCAGCACGGGCAGATCGGGCAAGCGCGCCGCAATGCGGCGCCGCGCCATCAGGATGCCCGCAACGATCAGCGCGGAGATGCCGAAATACACCATCCAGTAGCTGCTGGAGTTGGCCAGCACCTTGCTGCGAAAGACGATGGGCTCAAAGCACAGCGCCACACCGAGCAGCCACAGGGGCGCCAGCTTGAGCCAATGCGTCTCCTGGGCATGGGTTTTGATGAGGTAGGCAAAGGCCACCATGGCCGACAGCGCAAAGGTGCCATAACCGATGAAGTTGGCCGGTACATGCAGCTTCATCCACCAGCTCTTCAGGGCAGGCACCAGGGGCTGGATCTCGTGTGCTTCACGCACCACGGTGTACCACAGCAGAAAACCCACCGCCGCGCTGACCACCAGCATGACGAATGCCCCCAGGGCGCGGGTGTTGTACTGCTCTTCAAAGTACAGATAGAAAGCGGCCGTGAGCCAACAGAACAGCACAAAGACCTCGTACAGGTTGCTCACCGGGATGTGGCCCACGTCAGGCCCGACCAGGTAACTCTCGTACCAGCGCACCATCGTGCCGATCAGCGCCATGGCCACGGCCGTCCAGGCCAGGCGGGATCCAATCTGCTCCATGGTGCTGCTTTCTGCCCTGGCAAAGATGCCGAGCCAATAGAACACCGTGCTCATGAAGAACAGCATGCTCATCCACAGGATGGCCGACTGACTGGAGAGGAAATACTTCAACCAGAACACCTTTTCGGCGTTGGCCAGCTGGCCACCGTAACTGAGCACCGCCAGGAGCGAAAACGCGGCCACCCCCAGGGCCAGCAGGCGCAGAGGCCGCCAAAACCAGGCCAGGGCCACCGCACAGGGTGCCAGGCAGAGGAAGATCGCCTTCTCGTAACCGTCCATGAACCCCGCATATTGGCTGAAGGCCCAGGCTGTGCCGCCCAGCACCAACAGGGCAAACAGCCAGTCAAACGGGCTGCGACGGGCGAAATAGCCGGGGCTCAGGTCCAGCGTCTGGCTGGCGGAACCGCTCAGGGGCGGTGGGGGGGCCAAGGTGTTCATGTCGCTTTCATCCTGTCAAACCCAGCAGGCTGGTCTTGAGTGCCTTGAATTCACGGTCGGTGTCGATCGTCTTGCGGTTGGATGACAAAGCCAGGGTGGCAGTTCCCGTCGCGGTGATCCAGACCCAAACTCGGCGCTCGCGCACGTAGAGCATGGCAAAAATCCCCAGGATGAGCAAGGTGCAGCCCAGGTACACGATGTACTTGCCGGGCGCACGCGCCACCTGGAACACGCTGGCCTGGACGTGCTGGAAGTCGGTCAACATCAGGGCCATGGGGGCCGGATAGACCTGGGCGTCGCTCAGCGCAAAGACGCACAGGGTCATGAAACGCTGGGTTGACTCGTCGGCCGGCAGGGGGGGCAAACCCGCGCGGGCGCGCCCCTCCTGGGCCAGTTCGAACAGGGTGCCGTTGAGGATGCGCACGAGCACCTCGCTGGCGCGGTTGCGTTCGGCCTGCGGAACCGCCGTTTCGACAAAGTCAGACAAGGCCTGCAGGCCGCCGACCTTCCGGCCATTGACGGTTTCCAGCCCGGCAAACAGCGCCAGAGCCCGCTCGGCCGACTGAGCCAGCTGGGCCACCGCTTCAGGTTTGCCTTTGTCCATGGCCTGGGTGGCATACCGTCTGACGGCAGCGGCACGCAACTCGGGGTCTTGCAGCCCATTGCGCAGCCGGGTAAAGCCATCCAGTCCGCCCGCATCGTCTGCCGGGATGCGCACATAACGGTAGCGCTCTGCCGGAGTGTCCCGGGTGCCCAGCAAGAACACCGGATGGCCATCGCCAGCGTCAAAGGGCAGCATGTAGTTGTTGTATTCACGCGCCTGGCCGGCGGCGTCGCGCAGCTTGTAGCTGACACTGGGGCCGACGTTGCGGAAATTCTTCTTGGCGTCCGCCTTGTTGGCAGCGCCCAGGCGCGCCTCCAGCCCTTGACCGAAATTCACGCCCCGGGCATCCGGGGCCTCGCCAGACCCCGTCCCCGCCCCGGCCTCGCCACCCAGGTTCTCGACGTTGATGACGCGCAGACCCGTGAATTCAAGGGTCATCTTCTCCTGGCCTTCGCCCTTGACCAGCTCCGTCTTGCTGCCAATCACCCCTTGCACTTCAAACGGCTTGGCCAGAGCCTGCATGGGCACCGCACGCAGCTTCACCGACGAGCCACCATCGTCAAAGCTGCTTTGATAGATTTCGACGCCGCGGTGGCTGGCCGGGTGGTTCACCTCCACGCGTGCCTCGATTTTTTCCTGGGTTTCGTGGTCATGAATGATGATGTCGCTGGCAAACAGCTTGGGCATGCCGGTGGAGTAGTACTCGACGATGAATTTCTTGAGTTCCACCGAGAAGGGCAAGTCCTGGATCAGCACCCCCTGCGGCTGGCTCAGCACCGCCGTGCTGGAGCGGGTGCCTTCGGCCACCAGCAGATTGCCGCGGAACGTGGGGTTGCTGGCCGACAGGCGATGCTGTGCGGGCACATCGGAAATCAATCCACCACCGCTATAGGTGCTCTTGTGCTTGAGCCAGGTCTGCGCGCGCACCATCAGGTCGCCGTCAAGCAGGCCGCCAATGCACACCAGAACGATGGCCGAGTGCGCCGCGATGTAACCCAGCTTGTTCACCCCCCCCGCGCGCGCTGCCAGCATCCAGCCTTGCTCGACATCGGACTCTCGCGACTGCAGCTTGACGCGCCAGCCGGCCCGGGCCAACCGCTCACCCATGCGACGCGCGGCCGCCTCGGGCGCTTCGGTCAATTGGGCGGTGGCACGCTGGCCAAAGGCCTGCAGGCTTTGCGAACGGATGTTTTCCTTGACCGTGCGCAGGTCAGCGATGATCTTGGGGGTGTTGCGCGCAATGCAGAGACTGACGCTGGCCACCAGGAACGCCAGGATGAGCAGGAACCACCAGGCGCTGTACACCGCATACAGGCTGAGCGCCGAGAAGGCCTCGGCCCAGAACGGCCCGAACTGGTTGACGTAATTCCCGTAGGGCTCGCCCTGCTTGAGGACGGTGCCGACGACCGAAGCGACGCAGATCAACGACAGGAGCGCGATCGCAAAGCGCATGGACGAGAGCAACTCGACCACCGCGCGCGCAGCCTGTGAAGCCACAGCGCGGGACGCTGTCATGGAAGGCGCGGATCAGCGCAGGCCGGCGACGTAGTCGGCGACAGCTTTGATTTCGCGGTCATTCATCTTGGCAGCCACGCTGTTCATGTGACCGGTCTTGAGCGCCCCGTCACGGAAACCGGTCAGACGTGCGGCGACGTAATCGGCGTGCTGACCCGCCAGGCGGGGATACTGCGCGGGGATACCTGCGCCATTGGGACTGTGGCAGCCCGCGCAGGCGGGCACCTGGCGGTCGGCAATGCCACCCCGGTAGATGCGTTCACCCTGGGCCACCAGGGCTTTGTCTTTGGCAAAACCGGCTTTCGGCTTTTTGGCCCCGAGCCAGGCCGCCAGCGCCTGCATGTCGGCATCAGACAGGGTCGACGCAAAGCCCTTCATCACAGCATTGTTGCGCTTGCCGCTTTTGAAGTCAGCCAGCTGCTGCGCCAGGAACTCTGGGTGCTGGCCGGCCAGCTTGGGATTGGCGGGGATGCTTGAGTTGCCATCTGCACCATGGCAGGCAGCGCACACGGCAGCGTAAGTCGCCTCGGCCTTGGCCAGATCGAGCTTGGGCTTGGCGGGGGCAGCAGCCTTGTCCTGGGCGATAGCGGCAGAAGCCACCGAAACGGCTGCAACAAGGATAAGATGGGCAAACAGGTTCATGGGTGCTGGCAGGTGTGCAAAACCCGGTGATTCTACAATGGCACCAGCCTCTTCCATGCCCTCACAGACCACCCCTTCGCGCCCGGCCAGCCCCCGTCCGTCGCCGCCCAGCCCAGGCGTGCGCAAGCCCAGCACCATCGCGCCAGAGACGGCTGCTGCCACCGCCTGGCTGCACACGGCGCGCTTCTGGACGACAGCACCCCAACTGCACTTTCTGCCGCCGCACGACCTGCCGGAAATTGCCTTTGTGGGACGCAGCAACGCCGGCAAATCCACCTGCATCAACGTGCTGACCCAACAGAAGCAGCTCGCCTTTGCCTCCAAAAAGCCAGGGCGCACCCAGCACATCAATCTGTTCCAGCTCGGCAAACAGGGCGTAGCCGACGCCGTGCTGGCCGATTTGCCCGGCTACGGCTACGCCGCCGTACCCAAAGCCGACAAGGCGCGCTGGCAGCAGGTGATGGCCAACTACCTGGTCAGCCGCGAGAACCTGCGCGGTGTCGTCATGCTGTGCGACCCGCGGCACGGCCTGACCGAGCTCGACGACATCTTGCTGGACCTGCTGCGAGACCGAGTAGCTGGGGGGCTGAAACTGCTCTTGCTGCTGACCAAGGCCGACAAGCTCAACCGCAGCGAACAGGCCAAGGCCCTGTCCATCGCGCGTGTTCAGGTGGGCGGCGGCACCGTGCAGATGTTCTCAGCCACGCAGCGCATCGGCATCGACGAGGCCTCCACCCTGCTGTGGGGGTGGACGCGTCCTGCGGCGACCACCCCAGACCCTGTTTAAGGTGAATTTGAAACTCAATTTGGTTTCATGTTTCACCGAATTTGATATGAATTGAATAGCTGACAAATATTGCTAATTATCGGAAAACATGAACGAATACTGATTGTTTTTTGATTTTCTCAAAAATCATCAAACGTAAACGTCTGCGTCTCCTGGGGGACGATCCTTGAAGCGCTTGTGCACCCAGTAGTACTGCGCAACATGGGCTTGGTCATCGCGGCCGATCCAGTCTTGCAGGCGCAGGTTCATGAGCGCCGTGTCGTGCTCCAGGTTGTCACTGGGCACATCGGCCCAGGCAGGCAGCACCTCGATGTCGTAACCCTGCCGGGTCAGGGTCGTGAGCACAGGCACCACCGGCGCTCGGCCCAGCTTGGCCAGGCGTGACAGGGACGTGACTGTGGCCGCCGGCACACCAAAGAAGGGCACGAAGATCGATTCAGGCAAGCCGTAATTCATGTCCGGCAGCAGGTAGAGGGTCTCTCCGGCGCGCAGGCCTTGCACCACAGGTTTGGGGCCGGCCGCGCGGTCGAACAGACGCGTCTGGCCGAAGCGACTGCGGCCCCGCATGATCCAGCGATCCACCACGCCGTTCGACTGGTGGCTGTAGATGGTGCTGAAGGATCGTTTCTCATGCAAGGTCAACGCCGTCCAGCCGGCATCGAGACCCACGAAATGCGGCGCAAAGAGGGTGGCAGCCTGGCCTGGTGGCAGTTGCCCGACCAGGCGCAGCCTGCGCCGCAGCACGGACTCCGGGGCATGCCACAACCAGCTGCGGTCCAGCCAGGCCTGCGCGAAGCACGCGAAATGAGCCTTGGCAATCCGGACACGGCGCTCCACCGACCACTCTGGAAAACACAGGCCCAGGTTGACCATCACCACACGCCTTCGGCCGCGCGCCACGCGGTACAACAGCCCTCCGAGCAGACGCCCCAAAGCGCGCACCCAGGTCAGGGGCAGCAGCGCGAGCAAGCGCATGAACAGCACCCCTAGATGGCTCATGGTGCCTGGTTCATGTGTCTTGCTGCACCTGCGGGGCCTTGTAGCGGGCGTAGCCCCACAGGTACTGTTCAGGCCGGGTGCAGATGAGCCCCTCCATGCCGGTGTTGATCTGCCCAACAGCAGCTTCCACTCCACTTGGCAGCGGTTCGGGCATCGGCAGCACGTGGACCACATACCCCCCGTTGCCCTGCAGGCGCTCGCCCCAGGCCATCAACGGTATGGCGCCGGTCTGCTGCACCAACCGGGCCGCCAGACTCATGGTGTAGGCTGGCCGCCCAAAGAAAGGCGCCCACACCCCCTGGCCCAGGGGTGGCACCTGGTCAGGTAGCAAGCCGACACATTCACCGTTCTTGAGTGCACGGATGAGCTGCTTGACCCCGCTGACCGACGTGGGTGCCGTGGCCAGACCCGGCCGGGCCCGCGCATTTGCCACCAGCGGTGCGAGCCAGGCCTTGCGGGGCGGCCGGTACAGCACGGTCATGGGTTTGCCCGCACAGGTGCAACCGTAACGGCTGGCGTAGGCCTGGGCGGTCACCTCAAAACAGCCCAGGTGAGGCGTCAAAAATACAATGCCACGCCCCACCGCCAGAGCCGCCTCGACATGTCCTGCCCCGTCCCATTGCACGGGCACTGGGGCGCCAAACCACAGGCGCGGCAATTCCGTGACCTGCCGGCCCGCGGCACCCACGGCAGCCCGGGCCTGAGCGGACGTCAGCCCCGCAGTCCGCACATTGGCCGCAAAGCGCCTGCGGTATGTTGCAGACAGCGCCCAACTGAGCCAGCCCAGCACCCATCCGCAGGCATGCGCAACCCCCAGCGGCCAACGCGAACACAGGCGAAACAGCAGCTCCATGGGGGTCAGGTAAAATCTTCGGGTCGCTGAGTTACAGAACTACTTGCAGGGCGATGCGGCACGGCAAACCAGTTTGCATTGTGCCTTGGCCACGATCCGTCATGGCCGTCTGCTAAAGCGTTCGCCAGGCATCCAAAGGGCAAGGCAACGCAGACCGGTTGACTTGTTTTATTTTCAGGAGCACCCATGGCGAACGACTATCTCTTCACCTCTGAATCCGTGTCTGAAGGCCACCCCGACAAAGTGGCCGACCAAGTGTCGGACTCCATTCTCGACGCGATCTTCAAGCAGGACCCGCGCTCCCGCGTGGCCGCTGAAACCCTGTGCAACACTGGCCTCGTGGTGCTGGCTGGCGAGATCACCACCAATGCCCACGTGGACTACATCGAGGTGGCGCGCAACACCATCAAACGCATCGGCTACGACAACACCGAATACGGCATCGACTACAAGGGCTGCGCCGTGATGGTCTGCTACGACAAGCAGTCCAACGACATCGCGCAGGGCGTAGACCACGCCTCCGACGATCACCTCAACACCGGCGCCGGCGACCAGGGCCTGATGTTCGGCTACGCCTGCAATGAAACCCCGGTGCTGATGCCCGCACCCATCTATTACGCCCACCGCCTGATGGAGCGCCAGGCCATGCTGCGCAAGAATGGCAAGCTGCCCTTCCTGCGCCCGGACGCCAAGAGCCAGGTCACCATGCGCTATGTGGACGGCAAGCCGCACAGCATCGACACAGTCGTCATCAGCAGCCAGCATGACCCGAGCATGAGCGAAACACCCACCAAGATGAAGGCCGCCTTCAACGAAGCCATCATCGAGGACATCATCAAGCCGGTGCTGCCCAAAGAGTGGCTGCAGAACACCCGCTACCTGATCAACCCCACTGGCCGCTTTGTCGTTGGCGGCCCGCAAGGGGATTGCG
>JBDKJB010000046.1:0-8037 GCA_039796835.1 Pseudomonadota bacterium
CACCCATTTAGGAAAGCAAAGTAACCAAGTCGCGCCTGTGCGCGCCAGTCTCATCAGAAAAGGCATGATTTACAGCCCCGCCCATGGAGACACGGCTTATACCGTGCCTTTATTTGGTGATTTCATGAAGCGCGTCCTGCCTTCACTGTAAAGTCGCCCCATGTTCTCCTACCGCCACGCCTTCCACGCCGGCAACCATGCCGATGTGCTCAAACATGTGGCGCTCATCGCCTGCTTGAAACACCTGGCTGCCCAGGACAAGGCTCTGATGGTGCTCGATACCCATGCCGGTGCGGGCCTGTACCGGCTGGACGGTGATTACGCCAACACCAGCCATGAGGCCGAGCACGGCCTGCTCAAGCTGGTGGCTGGGGCGCGGGACGGTTTGGCGCCTGCCATCCAGGACTATCTGTTGCTGGTGCAGAGCTTCAACACCGGGGGCAAGTGGAAGGTCTATCCGGGCTCACCCTTCATCATTCAGCGTTTTCTGGCCGGGCGAGACCGACTCAAGGCCTTTGAAATCCACCCCACCGACAGCCGCACGCTGGACAAAAACCTGGCCCAATTGGATGCTGGGCGTCAGGTGGCGGTGGCGCACGAAGATGGTTTTGGGACGGTCAAGAAATACCTGCCACCACCGAGTCGACGTGCTCTGGTGGTGTGTGACCCAAGCTATGAAATGAAAAGCGACTACGGGCGCGTCGAAGACTATGTGCAGGAGGCGCTTCAGCGCTTTGCCACGGGGGTGTATTTCATCTGGCACCCGATCATTCCACGGCCTGAGGCGCATGGCCTGCCCCGTCGACTGGCTACGCTGGCGCGCAAGGCAGGCAAGCCGTTTCTGCACGCTACGCTGACGGTCAAGTCGAGCAAGATCACGCAAGCTGCGGACGGCAGCGCACAGCGCCCCGGCCTGCCGGCCAGCGGCGTCTTTGTCATCAACCCGCCGCACACCCTCAGAGCGGCGCTGGCCGAGGCCCTGCCGCAACTCGTCCGGGCCCTGGGGCAGGACCGCAACGCGGCTTTTGAATTGGTGTGAGTCGGCGACGAAAGCCCTGCGGGGCTGCCGGACCAGGTGTCAGGCTTCGCGCCTTGCCAAAGCGAGATAGGCTCCCAGAGCCAGCATCGTGACCCCGGAGGCCCGTGTCAGAAGCCGCCCGCGTGCTGCGCGAGAGGCCTGGGATGAAAGCATGCGTGCCGCAGCGTAGACGGCCAATACATCCACCAAGGTGTTGAGCGCCACGCAGACCGTTCCCATCACCACGAGCTGGGGCACCATGGGCTGATGAGGTACTACGAACTGGGGCAGGAACGCCAGAAAAAACAGGGCCGTCTTGACGTTCAGGGCCTCTACCACGACACCTTCAAGCAAGGCGCGACGGGGCCCCTGGGCTGCCACCTGAACAGCGGGCAGATCCGTTTGCCGGCTCAACAGCATGCGCACCCCGAGGTAGACCAGGTACGCAGCGCCGAGGTACTTGACCAGGCTGAACGCGAGTGCCGACTCCGCAATCAGCAGCGAGATACCCAGTGCAGCGGCCAGAACATGGAACATGCCGCCCAATGCAGTGCCCAGGCAGGACGCCAGACCTTCGCCGCGCCCGCCCGCCACCGTGCGCGCAATCACGTAGGCGATGCCGGGGCCTGGAGTAACCGCCAAAGCGACTGCTGCGATCAGGAAGGCGACGAAGAGCGACATCACTGTGCCGACGCGAGACGCAAGCTGGCTGCCGCGGCGAGGGCTGTCTGGGCCTGAGCGGCCACCTGGGCGAACTGGGCCTTCTGGGTAGGCGAGAGAGGTTGCTCTTCGACCTGCTGGGCCAGCACGGCCACCGGATCTCGGTGGCTGCCATCAACGCGGAATTCAAAATGCAGATGCGGCCCGGTCGACCAACCCGTGCGCCCGACCGTTCCCACATGCTGTCCCTGCGAGATTTTGTCGCCCTTGCGCACGTCGATGCGGTTCATGTGGGCATACAAGGTGGTCTTGCCCTTGCCGTGGTCCACCTCGACCACGTTGCCATAGCCGCGCTGCACGCCTGCAAAGGCCACCACACCATTGGCCACGCTGCGGATCGGAGTGCCTGTGGGTGCGGCGTAATCCACGCCCTTGTGAGCGCGCCAGTCGCGGGCGATGGGATGGGTGCGCATGCCAAACCCGCTGGTCACTCGGGAGAACTCGAGGGGCGAGGCGAGGAAGGACCTGGTCAGGCTGGCACCGGCCAAGGTGAAATAAGCGCCACCGGGCTTGTCGGAAGAGCGGAACCAGATGGCGCTGTAGGCCTTGCCTTTGTTGACGAATTCGGCGTTGACGACGCGCCCGGCTTTGAGCGGTTCGCCATCGGCCTCCAGCACCTCATACATCAAGCTGAAGCGGTCGCCTTTGCGCAAGGCACGATGGAAGTCGATGTCACCTGAGAAGATGTCAGCCATCTGCGTGGCCACTGCATCGGGGATGCTTGCTTCGTCCGTCGCGGCGAACAACGACGACTGAATGACACCACCGGCCAGGCGGTGCGCGGGCACCAGGGGAGCAGTTTCAAGGCGGGACACCCATCCGGAACTTGAACCGGCGGGAGTGCGCTCCACGACCAGGCGATGGAATGTGCGCTCGTCGGCTGCCCAGCGGGCGGTGAAGCGATCCATCTGGTGACCAGCACCCGGCTCAACACGGGTCTCGGCGCGCAACAGGCGGCCTGCGCGCCCCCACAGGTGCTTGCGTACCAGCGGATCGGTGCGCAAAAAGGCGGCCGCGTTGTCGTCTGCCACACCCATGCGGCGCAATGCGGCCTGGGCCGTGTCGGTGCTGCGTGTGACGTCGGATCGGTACAGGGCAGGCAGTTCAAGCAGGCCAACAGGCTGCACTGCGGCGGCTTGCACCACATTGGGCTCTTCGGCCACCATCTGCACAGGCAGCTCGGCCACATCCGGTGCCAGGGCCGCCACGGCAAACACCCCGCCTGCGCCTGTGGCCGCCAATGCGCCACCCAGCGCCATCAGGCGTCTGCGACCCGCATGCTGCAAGGCGACCATGCTCAGGGTGACGGCGGTGACAAGGCGAGTGAACTGCAAAACAACGGACCTGAATCGGCGGCAGGTGGGCGGGTTGACGGGGTGAGGTTGCAAGGCAACCCCTAAAATTCACGAACAAGGGGCTGGATCCGCAGCAGCGGCAAGCCCCCGAGGTTCAGTTGCCATTGTAGCGTTTTGAACCCGCTCAGAATTCACGAAACCCTGAAAAATCCATATGAATCAAGCGTCTGCGCCTCTGGAAGGTGTAAGCGAAGGTGTCAGACAAGCGCTGGCCGTGACCCTGCGCGGGTGCGAAGAATTGCTGCCGCAGGACGATTGGGTCAAGAAACTCGTCAAATCCGAAAAGACCGGGGTGCCCCTGCGCATCAAGCTGGGGCTGGACCCAACGGCGCCCGACATTCACCTCGGTCATACAGTGGTGCTGAACAAGATGCGCCAGCTGCAGGACCTGGGGCACACGGTGATCTTCCTGATCGGTGATTTCACCAGCCTCATTGGCGACCCTTCCGGTCGCAACACCACGCGTCCGCCGCTGACGCCCGAGCAGATCAAGGCCAATGCGGAAACCTATTACCGGCAGGCCAGCCTGGTGCTGGACCCGGCCAAAACAGAGATCCGCTACAACAGCGAATGGAGCGACCCCTTGGGCGCGCGCGGCATGATCCAGCTGGCCGCCAAGTACAACGTGGCGCGCATGATGGAGCGTGACGACTTCCACAAGCGCTTCACCACCGGCCAGTCGATCAGCGTGCACGAATTCTTGTATCCCTTGATGCAGGGCTATGACTCGGTGGCCCTCAAAAGCGACCTGGAACTGGGGGGGACCGACCAGAAGTTCAACCTGCTGGTGGGCCGCCACCTGCAGCAGGAATATGGCCAGGAACCGCAATGCATCCTGACCATGCCGCTGCTCGAAGGGCTGGACGGCGTGGACAAAATGTCCAAGTCCAAGAACAACTACATCGGTATTTCCGAAGATGCCAACACCATGTTTGCCAAGGTGCTGAGCATTTCAGACGTGCTGATGTGGCGCTGGTTCACCTTGCTGTCTTTCAAATCCATGGCCGAGATTGCCACGCTCAAGGCCGAGGTGGAAGCCGGGCGCAATCCCAAAGATGCCAAGGTCATGCTGGCCAAGGAAATCACCACCCGTTTTCACAGTGCGGCAGCAGCAGAGGCGGCAGAGGCAGACTTCATCAACCGCTCACGCGGCGGGGTGCCTGACGACATTCCCGAACTGTCACTGTCAGGTGCGCCCCTGGGCATTGCGGCTCTGCTCAAGATGGCGGGTCTGGCAGCGTCCAGCGGAGAGGGCAACCGCCTGATCGATGGGGGGGGCGTGCGGATCGATTCCGTGGTGGTCAGCGACAAAGGCCTGAAGCTTGGCGCGGGCACCTATGTGCTGCAGGTGGGCAAACGCAAGTTTGCCCGGGTGACGTTGGACTGAGGGCTCACCGCGGGTCCGCCAACTTCAGGTTGAGGTTGAATTCAGCGCCGCCCTCATTGCGGTTGTACACGGTGATGGTGCCACCCATGTCGGTTGCCAGACGGTCGCATACGGACAGCCCCAGGCCCAACCCATCCGCGCGCGTGGTGAAAAAAGGCTCTCGCACCCGGGCCAGGGCTTCATAGGGGATGCCCGGGCCATTGTCCTGCACACTCAGGCGGCCCACCTGCCCGTCGGCCTCGATGCGTAACATGAGCTGGCGTCCAGGGGGCGGGGTGGATTCGAGTGCCTGCAAGGCATTCATCACTAGGTGGTAGGCGATCTGCTGCACTGCTTGGGGCTGTGCCAGCACGTCGACCTCTTTGCCAGAGAGGTGCGGTGTCACGTGCAGACGATCGAGCTCGGGCTGGAGCACGTCCAGGGCATGGGCCAGTGCACGGTTCAGGTTGATGGGCTGCAGCTCCAGGACCACGTCAGGGCGCTGGGTGACCTGATGCAGGCGCTCGACCACGTTCACTGCGTGACTGATCTCCTCTTCCGCCAGCATGTTGCTGGCCAAAGCATCGACGGGGCGAATGACCGGGCCGGCGAGCTTACCTTGGGAGTCGCGGATTGCGTCGAGCGCCGTGCCCAGGGGGGCGCGCAATTCGTGGGCCAACACGCTGGCGAGTTCTGCCAGAGAGTTCAAGCGTCCGGTATTCCCGATCTGCAGCAGTTCCGCAGCGCGTTCCTGGTCATGCCGCAAGCGTAAAAAAGCCCGTAGTGCCAGCAGCAGCAGTGCTGCGCCCAGGGCCAGGTTCAGGATCTTGCTCCAGGGCAAGTCTTCCAGATCGTAGCTTTGGCGGGCTTCGAACCTGAACGCCGGGGTCCAGGGTGCCGCAATTGGCCGGCTGATCGAGAAATCCATGTGACCCGGTACCAGATTGACCCGCCACCCTTCCTGCAACACCAGAGCCTGACGATCGAGTTCTACACTGAGCCGCATGGGGTGCTGATCGCGGGCCATGGGCCAGTCGGCCCAGGGAATGGAAGCACGCAGATCAAAGGTCGCCGCCAGACTTAGGGGTTCTGCCCCCAGCACGAGCGTGTAGCGCCCCGAGGCGCCCCAGTGCGTCAGCACGGCACCCCTGCCGGCCTCAGAGGCTGCCTCGGCCACGCGCAAGGATTCATCGCCCCAGGATGCGTCGGTGTCTCGCTTGACCAAGCTCACCAGCTGGGGATGGGTTTGGGGTAGTTTGGCTTCCAGCCTGTTCACTGCGGCAGGTCCGCCAGACCGAGCAGCTTCGGCCAGCGTCCGTAGGAGGGCTTCGCTGGCAGGCAGTCTGATTTCAATCAAGCTCAGGGCTTTTTCCGCCTGGGAGGTGAATTGGTCTTGGGCAGCCAGCCAGCTGGAACGCGCCAAAACCGCTCCTCCCAGCAATGAAATGACCAACCATGCGCCAAACCAGGACAAATGGCGCGTCCAGCGATGGTGTGCAGGAGTGGGCATGCTTCGAACGTGGGGTGAATCAATACGGGTTGCGGAATCCCAGGCCGGCCAGGATGCTGACTTCCAGCGCCTCCATGACGCGGGCATCTGCAGCACTGGTCTCGTGATCGTACCCGTGCGCGTGCAGGGTACCGTGCACCAGCATGTGCGCATAGTGTGCAGCCAGTGTCTTGCCCTGGGTACGGGCTTCGTGTGCAATCACCGGTGCGCACAGCACGAGATCGGCAGCCACCTTCGGGGCTGGGGCATAGCCAAAAGTCAGCACATTGGTGGCGTAATCCCTGGCGCGGAATTGGGCATTCAATGCGCGGCCTTCGTCGAGGTCGACGATGCGGACCGTGATGGCGGCGTCGGCTTGCAGCGCATGCCGGATACACCGTGCCACCATGTGGCGGGGCAATGCAGCCCGGTGCCTCCGGGACCAGGCTGCCTGGGGCAGGGCAAACTGAAGCGACAGGTCCAGCGGAAGGAGCTTCATTGCACGTTGGCCAGCAAGGCGGCTTGCCGGGACTGTTGTGCATCGTAGGCATCGACGATCCGGGCCACGAGGGGATGCCGAACCACGTCGGCGCTGGTCAGGTGGCAAAAGGCAATGCCAGCCACACCGCGCAACACCTTCTGTGCATCGACCAAGCCGCTGGGCTGGGTTTTGGGCAGGTCAATCTGGCTGATGTCTCCAGTCACCACGGCTCGGCTGCCAAAGCCAGTGCGGGTGAGCAGCATCTTCATCTGTTCCACCGTGGCGTTCTGGGCTTCGTCCAGGATCACGAACGCATTGTTCAGCGTGCGTCCGCGCATGAAGGCCAAAGGAGCGATCTCGATGGTCTGCCGATCAAAGGCTTTTTGCACCTGATCGAAGCCCAGGAGATCATAGAGAGCATCGTACAGCGGCCGCAGATACGGGTCGATCTTCTGCGCCAGGTCACCCGGCAGGTAGCCCAGGCGTTCCCCTGCCTCCACTGCCGGCCGAGTCAGCACAATGCGCTGCACACTGTTGCGCTGCAGGGCATCGACCGCCATGGCCACCGCCAAATAGGTCTTGCCAGTCCCTGCCGGACCGATACCAAATGTGATGTCGTGTGTGGACATGGCGTCCATGTAGGCGGCCTGATTCAGCGAGCGGGGGCGTAAATCTGGGCGGCGGGTCTTGAGTTGCGGGCCGATTTCGCCGTCCACATTGCCGTCCCCAGAAAGCATCAACTGCACCGTGGCGGCCTCAATGGGTCTGGCAGCCTGTTCATAAAGGGCCTGCAGCACCTCCATCGCACGGTGCGCGTTGGCCTTGAAGCCGTCCACCTTGAACTGTTCATGCCGGTGGGCGATCTTGACCGACAGCGCCTTTTCGATCGTGCGCAGGTGCTCATCCAGAGGGCCGCACATGTGGCCCAGGCGTGTGTTGTTGGGGGGGGCAAACAGGTGTCGGAGAATCATGCAGATGGCAGTTATGGACGCTTTGCAGGGATGGCCGATTGTCGCGCGGCGATGGCGTGTGTGGTTGTCCGTCTGCCTGCTCGTGATGGCGGGGGGCAGCAGCCTTTGGCGGGCCCTCCAGGAGCCGTCCGTCGGCTTTCGATTTGCCATGAATCCGGTTGGACCTGTCACTGCTGAGTCGACCCGGGGTGGTGCCAGCTTGGCTGGCGTGACCGAGATCAGCGTGGGGCGTGCCCGCCAGGTGGTGACTGCCGCCTTGCTCACCGAAACGGCAGGGGTGATCAATCTGTATGCCGAGCAGGAGCGATTTTATGCTGACCACCGCAATATCTGGGAGATGCTGCAGCAGGCGAGAGAGACAGGAGGCGAGGTGCGTCTGTGGCATGCTGGTGGATGGGTGGTGGCGCATGCTGCACCCAAGACCTGGGCTGAGCTGGGTCCGCGCTTCTGGTTTCCCTGGGCGGTGGGTTTGCTTTGCTTTTCGGTGGGTTTGGCCGTCTGGTGGTTCAGCCCCCGGCGCTCAGTGGCTTGGTGGTTCTTGGTGGCATCGGCCGGATATGCCTATGTGATGCTCACCACGGCCACCGTCGGCTCTCGTCTGCTCACGCAAAACATCCACGGCTGGCAGGCCATGCAG
>JBDKJB010000047.1:0-7978 GCA_039796835.1 Pseudomonadota bacterium
GTGGTGGTGAGGCCAACCTGGCCTCCAGTTCGGAAACGCGCTTGCGCAGGTCTCGCTCCTGCGCAAATCGCACGGTCTCGTCCCGAACCACTGCGGCGATGCCACTGACCGACCCGTCCTGGGCCAGAACCAAGGCGACGGAAAAGGCGATCGAGAGGGTGCGCCCGTCCTTGTGCAGGGCGGGCACTTTCAGCAGGGCAGTCCCGTATTTGGTCACGCCGGTGCGCATGGTCTGGAAGTACCCGTCCCAGTGCCGCTGCTGCTGGCGGGCGGGGATGATCAAGTCCAGCGACTGCCCGATGGCTTCTTCGGCCGTGAAGCCAAAAATGCGTTCGGACGCTGGATTCCAGAGCGTGATCTTGCCCTGGTGATCGCAAACCATGATGGCATCACCAATTGCGGAAATCAGGGCAGCCAAGTCGACTGACGTATTCATGGGACAGCCCTTCACCTGCAACTCTTCAACAAAGCCGAGTGGTGGAACTCGGCCCGGATTTTAGTTCTCTGGGATGGTGCCGCTCAGACGGCCCCTGCCTTGTGCATTTGAGCGATCTGGTCTGCACCGTAGCCCAGCTGCGCCAGCACCTCGTCGGTGTGCTCGCCCAGCAAAGGCGAGGCGGTCACTTCAGGCTTGAGGTCAGAGAACTTGATCGGGCTACCGACCGTCCAGTAGCTGCCTCGCACCTTGTGCGGCACTTCGACGATGGAGCCACTGGCACGCAAGGATTTGTCGTGCAGCAGTTCCTTCATGGACAGCACGGGGGCACAGGGGATATCAAACTTGCGGAAGATGTCCACTGCCTCGTACTTGGTCTTGTCAGCGATGAAGTTCTCGATGAAACCGAAGATCTCCATGATGTGCGGCTGGCGGCCACGCGGGGTGTTGTAGGCCGGGTCGTCCTTCCACTCCGGTTTGCCCAGCGCGTCGCAGATCGGGCCCCAGGCATGACCCTGGATGGTGAAGTAGATGTAGGCGTTGGGGTCGGTCTCCCAGCCCTTGCACTTCAGGATCCAGCCCGGTTGCCCACCACCACCGGCGTTGGCGCCACGGGGCACCACCTTGTCGGCAAAGGCTTCCATTTCGTGCGGGTACTGGGGGTACTCTTCCAGGTAGCCCACTTTGTCCAGGCGAAGCTGGTCACGCATCTTCACGCGGCAGAGGTTGAGCACCGAATCCTGCATGGACACAGCCACCTTCTGGCCCTTGCCCGTCTTTTGCTTGCCAATGTAGGCCGTCAGGATGCCAATGGCCAGGTGCATGCCGGTGTTGCTGTCACCCAGGGCAGCCGCCGAGATGGTCGGACCAGCGTTGTCGCCCTTCCAGTAGCCGGTGGTGGAGGCCGCGCCACCCGCGCACTGGGCCACGTTTTCATAGACCTTGAGGTCTTCATAGTGATGGCCGTCGCTGAAGCCCTTGACCGATGCCAGGATCATCGCCGGGTTGAGCTTCTGGATGTACTCCCAGGTGAAGCCCATGCGGTCGAGCGCGCCCGGGCCGAAGTTCTCCACCATCACATCGGATTCCTTGATGAGCTTCTCGAGCACGGCCTTGCCTTCGGGCTTTTTGGTGTCGAGCGTCAGCGAGCGCTTGTTGCTGTTGAGCATCGTGAAATACAGCGCGTCGGCATCAGGCACGTCGCGCAGCTGGCTGCGGGTCACGTCGCCGGAGCCCGGACGCTCGACCTTAATGACGTCGGCGCCAAACCAGGCCAGCAGCTGGGTGCAGGCAGGGCCGGCCTGCACGTGTGTGAAGTCGATGATCTTGATTCCACTGAGGGGTTTGTTGGACATGTTGCGATCTCCTTGTCTGGGTTGCTCTGCTGGAAAAATGGTAAGTCAGGCCTTTTTGGCGACGGTCGGGTTCAGGCTGGTGATGCGCCCGCTTTCCGTGCCCGCCGTTTCATCGATCACCGCGTTGATGAGCGTCGGCTTGCCACTGGCCAAAGCGTCTGCCATGGCCTGACGCAGCTCCGCCGGCGTGGTGGCGTGCACACCCACGCCGCCAAAGGCCTGCATCATCATGTCATAACGGGCGTTTTTGACGAAGACCGTGGGAGCGACGTCCTGGCCGCCCGCCGCGTTGACGTCGGTGCCTTTGTAGATGCCGTTGTTGTTGAACACCACCACGCACACGGGCAGCCCGTAGCGACAGATGGTCTCGACTTCCATGCCGCTGAAGCCGAACGCACTGTCGCCTTCGATGGCAATCACGCGCTGCCCGGTCACGACCGCAGCTGCCACGGCAAAGCCCATGCCGATGCCCATGATGCCCCAGGTACCGACATCCAGACGCTTGCGCGGCTTGTACATGTCGACGATGCTGCGGGTGAAATCAAGGGTGTTGGCGCCTTCGTTGACCAGAATGGCATCGGGGTTGGCCTTGATGATGTCCTTGACCACGGCCAAAGCGCTGTGGAAATTCATCACGGGCGGGTTTTTGGCCAGGGTCTCACCCATTTTGGCGACATTGGTGTCACGCTTGCTGTACACCGCGTCTGTCCAGGCCGCCGGAGGTTTGGCCCACGTGGCGCCCATGCCTGCCACCAGCGCAGACACGCAGGAGCCGATGTCGCCGATCAGCGGCGCCGCGATCGGGACATTGCTGTCGATCTCGGTCGGAGAGATGTCGATCTGGATGAACTGACGCCCGGCGGCCTTGTCGCCGCCCCAGGTCTTGCCTTTGCCGTGGGACAGCAGCCAGTTCAGGCGTGCGCCAACGAGCACCACCACATCGGCCTCGGCCAGCACGTAGGAGCGGGCCGCAGAAGCGCACTGGGGGTGCACATCGGGCAGCAGGCCCTTGGCCATGGACATGGGCAGGTACGGCACACCGCTCGTCTCGACCAAGGCACGCACCGCATCGTCTGCCTGCGCATAGGCGGCCCCCTTGCCCAGCAAGATGAGCGGCCGTTTGGCACCTTTGAGCAGCTCGAGTGCGCGCTTCACGGTGTCCGGGGCCGGAATCTGCTTGGGGGCCGGGTCCACCACCTTGATGAGCGAGCGCTGGCCCGCCAGCTTGTCCATGGCCTGGGAGAAGAGTTTGGCTGGCAGGTCGAGATACACCCCGCCTGGGCGACCAGATACGGCTGAACGGATGGCCCGGGCAATGCCAACGCCAATGTCTTCGGCATGCAGCACACGGAAGGCCGCCTTGCACAGGGGCTTGGCAATGGCCAGCTGGTCCATCTCTTCGTAGTCGCCCTGCTGCAGATCCACGATCTCGCGCTCACTCGAACCGCTGATGAGAATCATCGGAAAGCAGTTGGTCGTGGCGTTGGCCAGGGCCGTCAGGCCATTCAAAAAACCTGGGGCCGACACAGTCAGGCAGATGCCGGGTTTCTGGGTCAAAAACCCAGCAGCAGCTGCCGCATTGCCCGCATGCTGTTCGTGACGAAACGAGATCACGCGCATACCCGCTCCTTGCGCCTTGCGGGTCAGGTCGGTGATCGGGATGCCAGGCAGGGCAAAAATGGTGTCGATGTCATTGAGCTTGAGTGCATCGATGACGAGGTTGAACCCGTCCGTGGTTTGTGCCGCGTCGGCAGAGGTTGCGGTGGCATCCATGTGTGTGCTCCTCAATTGCTGGGTACCCACCCCAAGGGGACGGTTTTGGGTGAAGGCCGTGATGATAGGGAGGCTGGGAATTGTTTGCCCTTGACCGAGGTCAAGTTTGGAAAAACACCTATGCAGGTTTTCCCGCAAAATTGATGGATGTCAAACATCGACGCCCACCCGGACAAAAACATCATCCGCGTGCAATTGCGGCAAAACGAAGTGCTCACCGGGCTCACGGAGAGCGACCGGGTTGCGCTCGAGGACCTGCTGACCATCGTGGACTGCCCCAAAGGCGGGTATCTGCTGCACCAGGGCGTTCACGAGATGGAGCAGTACTTCATCCTGGACGGGATCCTGAAGCGGGTGGTGTCCAACGCCGAAGCCAAGGAAATGATCCTGCGCTTCGCTGACGAGCGCGACATGGAGACCAGTTACGCCGCCTGGCGCTTAGGCACACCCACGCCCTACAGCATCGTCAGTGTGACCCGAGCACGGGTGGCCAAGCTGGCCCTGCCACAGTGGGTGGCCTTCATCGAAGCCCGCCCGAGCCTGAAAGCCAGCTTTGAATACAACGTCATGCGGCTGATGAGCGAGATCATGGCCCACACCATCACCCTGCACCTTCACGATGCACCGGGCCGCGTGGCCCGCTTCATGCGCAAACAGGGCGAGCTGGCGGAACGGGTGCCCAAGAAGGAGCTGGCGTCCTACCTGAACCTGTCCGCCGAGACCCTGAGCCGCCTGAAACAGCGCGGCAAGATCTGACGCTGTGTCAGGCGGCGGCCTTGCCGCCCTTCATGGCGGCCAGGGCCTTGGACACCAGCGGCCACACCAGCAGGCCAATGGCCAGGGTAGAGATGGTGCCCACCAACCCGTTGGACCACAGGATCGCAACATTGCCCTGAGACACCAGCATGGCCTGGCGGAAGGCGTCTTCGGCTTTGTCACCGAGCACCAAAGCCAGCACCAGCGGTGCCAAAGGGTAGTCGAGCTTCTTGAACACATAGCCCAGCAAGCCGAACACCAGCATGAGCCAAATGTCGAACATGGCACTGTGCACGGTGTAGGCACCGATGGCACAGATGGCAACGATGACCGGCGCAATGATCGAGAAGGGAATGCGCAGGATGGCGGCAAACCAGGGCACCGTGGTCAACACCACCACCAAGCCGGCCAAGTTGCCCAAGTACATGGAGGCGATCAGGCCCCAGACAAAGTCTTTTTGCTCGGTGAACAGCAGCGGGCCAGGTTGCAGGCCCCAGATCAGCAGGCCGCCCAGCAGAACAGCCGCCGTCGGCGAGCCCGGAATGCCCAGCGCCAGCATGGGCAACAGCGCGCTGGTGCCCGCCGCATGCGCAGCAGTTTCGGGGGCAACCACACCCTCCATCTGGCCGGTGCCGAACTTGGCGCCGTCCTTGCTCATCTTCTTGGCGATGCCGTAGCTCATGAACGAGGCCGGAGTCGCCCCGGCGGGCGTGATGCCCATCCAGATGCCGACCAGCGAGCTGCGCAGCGAGGTCATCCAGTATTTGGGCAACTGCTTCCAGGTTTCGAGCACGACCTTGGAGTTGATGGTAGCGGACTTGCCGCTGAAGGACAGGCCCTCTTCCATGGACAGCAGGATTTCACCGATGCCGAACAGGCCGATCACCGCAATCAGGAAGTCAAAGCCGCGCATCAGCTCCTGGAAGCCGAAGGTCAGGCGCAGCTGCCCGGTGACGGTGTCCATGCCCACGGCAGCCAACGCAAAGCCCATGCACATGGCGGCCACGATCTTGAACGGGTTGCCCTTGCCCATGCCCACAAAACTGCAAAAGGTGAGCAGATAGACCGCAAAGTATTCCGGCGGGCCGAACTTGAGCGCAAACTTGGCCACCAGCGGCGCCAGGAAGGTGATCATCACCACCGCCAGGAAAGCGCCGACAAACGAGGAGGTGAAGGCCGCCGTGAGGGCTTCGCCAGCCTTGCCCTGCTGGGCCATGGGGTAGCCGTCGAAGGTGGTCGCCACCGACCAGGGTTCGCCCGGGATGTTGAACAGCACCGATGTGATGGCACCGCCAAAGAGTGCTCCCCAGTAGATGCAGGACAGCATGATGATGGCGGACGTGGGCGGCATCGTGAAGGTCAGCGGCAGCAGGATGGCCACGCCATTGGCACCGCCCAGGCCGGGCAACACCCCGATCAGCACACCCAGAATGATGCCCACAAACATGAGCAACAGGTTCATGGGCGTGAGCACCACCGCGAAGCCCTGCATCAGGGCATTGATTTCGTCCATTTGTCAAACCTCTCGCAGGAAAACCACTGCTGACACAGCGGCTGTTCAATAGCCCAGGAAACCCAGCGGGTTCAGGCTGCCCTTGAACAGCGGCACCTTGAACCACACCTCGAACATGAAAAAGAACACCACGTTGATGATGATGCCCACCGCCAGGCTCTTGCCCCAGCCATACTTGCCCAGATAGACCATGAAGAGTGCGATGTAGGCCGCGGAAGCCACATACAGCCCCAGGAACTGCACGACCCCGACATACACCACCGCGGGCAAGAACACCTGCATCACCAGCTTGAACTGTCCGCCGGTGACGAAAGGTTCGCCATCCTTTTGTTTGGCAAAAACCGCCTGGCCGAAGATCACCAGGGCGCAGATGCACAGGATGCTGCCGATGTAGAACGGAAAGTAGCCGGCACCCGGACCGTCATCCCCCCAGCCTGCGCCGAGCTTGCGGCTACCCAAGGCAACCGTTAAACCCAGGGCAAACACCAGGACTGCGACCACCGCCTCGGCAATCCAGGTCGCCACGCCAGTTTCTTGTGCGTCAGAGTTATTTACATCGGAAGACATTTATTTCCCTTGAAGGTAGAGGGATTCAAGCTACTGAGTTTGACCTTATTTTGCTTTTTATTTGGCCAAAAATCCCGCGTCACGCATCAATTCACGGTGCATGTGCTCCGCCTTGCCGAGCCAGGCAAAGTACTCGTCACCCGACATGGCCGTCTGGTTGAAGGCACCCTTCTCCATGTAATCCTTCCACTCGGGGGTGGCACGCACTTTGGTGAGCATGTTGACGTAGAACGCGAGCTGGTCCTTGCTGATGTCAGGCGCCGCAAAAATGCCGCGCAGCATCAGGTAATTGGTGTCCAGGCCCGATTCCTTGCAGGTCGGGATGTCGCCCCAAGCCATCTTGTCGGTCACTTTGGCCTTGTAGGTCAGGCGCTTGTCATCAAACACACACAGCGGCTTGAGCTGCCCGGCCCGCCACTGGGCCACAGCCTCGATGGGGTTGTTGACGGTGGAGTCCACATGCTTGCCCACGAGCTGCACGGCCACGTCACCGCCGCCGCGGAAAGGCACGTAGATGAACTTCGTGCCCGTGGCCTTCTCAATGCCCACGGTGAGAATCTGGTCTTCCTGTTTGGAACCGGTGCCACCCATCTTCATCTTGTTGGGGCCCGCGGCCTTGACGGCCGCCATGTAATCCTTGGCGGTCTTGGCAGGGTTCTCGGCGTTGACCCACAGGATGAACTGGTCCAGCGCCATCATCGACACCGGAGTCATGTCGCGCCAGTTGAACGGAACACCCGTGGCCAGCGGCGTGGTGAACAGGTTGGAGAGGGTGACGATGATCTTGTGGGGATCGCCTTTGGCGTCTTTCACGGACAGGAAACCTTCTGCGCCCGCGCCGCCAGATTTGTTGACGACGATAAGCGGCTGGCTCATCAGCTTGTGCTTGACCACAATGCCCTGGATCAGCCGGGCCATTTGGTCGGCGCCACCGCCGGTGCCGGCGGGCACGACAAATTCAACCGGCTTGGTCGGTTCCCAGGCTTTCTGGGCCTGGACTGGTCCGGTCAGCAGGACCGCAGCTGCGGCGGTGGCCAGCATGGCGCACTTGAACAACTTGGACTTCAGCGATAGATGGGTCATGGTAAATCTCCTGAACGGTGGGTTGGACCGAATACTCGAGGGCACGCGTCGAACACGCGTTCACGCCAATGATTATGGGGGCGGATGTTCCGCGCACCGTGCAGCTTGTCTCTTGACGCGCGTCAAGATTGCCAAATTTGCCCGAACGCTTCAGGGTTTGTCCGGAGCGGTCACATTGTGGAAGTTACGCAGTCTATGAAGCCCGCATGAACGTCAGCGTGCCGTCGTCCAACTTGCTCCAGCGAAGGAACCAGATGTCCTTGGGATAGTGTTGGTACAGGCGCCAGGGCGCACGGTCGCCCTGCTTGGGAAACAGATGCATGGCGCGCTGAAAGTAGCCTGAGGAGAAATCGACCCAGGGCCGTTCCTGCACATCCGGGTCATCCACACGCGGCATGCAGTGGGTCTGGCCATGCCGGTCCATGTGGTTCAACAGCCTGCACACATATTCGCTGGAAAGGTCTGCCTTGAGTGTCCAGGACGCGTTGGTGTAGC
>JBDKJB010000048.1:0-7901 GCA_039796835.1 Pseudomonadota bacterium
TGCCCATGGCAGGAGTGAACGTCGGGGTGGGGTTTCCGGGGAGCATGCCTGCCAGTTTTTGCTGCTGGAGCAAACTGGCAGAAAAAACCGTGCCCTGGTCATACGTCTGGGGGCCGAGACCATCGACAGCCACTGAAGGGAAGTAGATCACCGCGGGAACAGCCGCCGCCTGCACAGCGCAGAGTGACAGCAGCGCCGCAACAGCGCCTGAGACCATGTTTTTGACGGGACGGCTCATGATGAATCCCCGGTTGTGAAGCTGATCGCTATCACAAACAACGAAGCAATTTCTATGCCGAACCGGTAATTTTTAACGTTTTCAAGGGCTTGCAAAAATGCCCTGCGGCACAGCCGATCCGATTGTCAATTCCCTCGACAGTGCCAGAGGCAGCCGGTCACCCCACCCGGCAAATCTTCAGCATGTTGGTGCCCCCTGGTGCACCCATGGGTTCACCGCAGGTGATGGCGTACACATCACCTGTTTTGACGATACCGCGGTTCTTCAGGTGCGCTTCAGCCTGCAACAGGGCGGTGTCGCGGTCTCCGCTCTCATTCATGAACAGCGGCCGCACATTGCGGTAGAGCGCCATTTTCCGCTGCGTGTCCACTTTGGGTGTCAATGCATAGATGGGGATGTGGATGCGATGGCGGCTCATCCACAGCGGGGTGGAGCCGCTGTCGGTCAGCGCCACGATGGCTTTGGCGCCCAGGTGGTACGCCGTGAACAGGGCACCCATGGCGATGGATTGGTCGATGCGGCCGAAGGTCTCGCCGGTGAAGTCGGCATCGAGCTTGACGTCTTCTGCGGACTCCGCTGCTGCGCAGATGCGGCTCATCTCCATCACGGTTTCCAGCGGGTATTTGCCGGCCGCGCTTTCAGCCGACAGCATCACGGCGTCCGTGCCGTCCAGCACGGCGTTGGCCACGTCGCTCACCTCGGCACGCGTGGGCACCGGATTGCTGATCATGCTTTCCATCATCTGCGTAGCGGTGATGACGGTCTTGTCCATCTCACGGGCCAGGCGGATCATGCGCTTTTGCAGCGCTGGCACGGCGGCATTGCCCACCTCGATCGCCAGGTCACCACGGGCCACCATGATGCTGTCGCTGGCGCGGATGATCTCCTCAAGATTCGGAATCGCCTCGGCCCGTTCGATCTTGGCAATGAGGGCCGTGCGGTGCCTGGGCGTGGGCGAGGCCATCGCCGCTACATTGCACAGCTGGCGCGCCATCTCCATGTCGGTGCCGTTCTTGGGGAAGCTGACCGCCACATAGTCCGCAGCAAAACCCATGGCTGTCTTGATGTCCTCCATGTCCTTGGCGGTCAGCGCGGGTGCGGTCAACCCGCCGCCCAGTTTGTTGATGCCCTTGTTGTTGGACAGCTTGCCACCGACCTTGACCGTGGTGTGCACGGCCTCACCCACCACCTTGTCCACGGTGAGGACGATCAAGCCGTCGTTCAGCAGCAGCACATCGCCGCCCTTCACGTCACGCGGCAGTTCCTTGTAGTCCAGGCCAACCGCGTTGTCGTCGCCCAGCTCAGTGCGCGCGCCGTCGAGAATGAATTTCTTGCCATCCTGGAGCATGGTGAATTCATTGGCGAATTTGCCCACGCGGATTTTGGGGCCCTGCAGGTCGGCCATGATGGCCACTTCACGCCCGGCGGCCTTGGCTGCAGCGCGCACCATGGCCGCGCGATCGATGTGGTCCTGAGCGGTGCCGTGGCTGAAATTGAGCCGCACCACGCTGACGCGCTCTTCGATCATGCGTTGCAAGAGCTTGACATCGCTGGACGCAGGGCCCAGCGTGGCAACGATTTTGGTGGCGTGACGGGCCATGGGAAGTCTCCAGTTGTTCTTGATGGTGCAGCGGCCCGATGATAGGTGCAGCACTGCGCTGCAGTTACGGCAACGTTACGCTCTTGCAGCGATCAAGCCGCCCGCCGAGCCAGCACTTCAAACGCCGGCAGGGTCTTGCCTTCCAGCACCTCCAAAAAGGCGCCCCCCCCCGTGCTGATGTAGCCGACATCGTTCTCAATGCCGTACTTGGCAATGGCCGCCAGGGTGTCACCCCCCCCGGCAATGCTGAAAGCGCTGGACGCGGCAATGGCGCGGGCCAGGGTTTCAGTGCCGTGCGCAAAGGCGTCGAATTCAAACACACCCACCGGGCCGTTCCAGACGATGGTGCCGGCCTGTTTGAGCTGCACCGCCAACCGGGCCGCCGTCTGCGGGCCGATGTCGAGGATCAGATCGTCGTCGTCCACATCCGTCGCCGCCTTCACGGTGGCGGCGGCGTCGGCCGCAAAGGCCTTGGCGCAAACCACATCGGTGGGAGTCGGCACCTCGGCGCCGCGTGCCTTCATGGCTTCGATGACCGCTTTGGCCTCATTCAGCAAGTCGGGTTCAGCCAGGCTCTTGCCGATCTTGAGACCCGCCGCCAGCATGAAGGTGTTGGCAATGCCGCCTCCCACGATGAGGCCATCGACTTTGTCGGCCAGGCTTTTGAGGATGGTAAGTTTGGTGCTGACCTTGCTGCCCGCCACGATGGCAACCAGAGGACGCTTCGGGTTGGCCAGGGCCATGCTAATGGCGTCCATTTCAGCAGCGAGCAGGGGGCCGGCGCAGGCGATGGGGGCGAACTGCGCGATGCCGTAGGTAGTGCCTTCGGCCCGGTGGGCGGTGCCAAAGGCGTCATGCACAAACACGTCACACAGCGCCGCAATCTGCCGGCTGTAGGCCTCGTCGCACTTCTTCTCGCCCGTGTTGACGCGGCAGTTCTCCAGCAGCACAACCTGGCCGGGCTGCACATTGACCCCATTGACCCAGTTGGCCTGCAAGGGAACCGGGCGACCCAGCAGCTCGGACAAACGCCTGGCCACCGGAGCCAGGGAGTCTTCGGGTTTGAACGCACCTTCGGTTGGCCGACCCAGGTGCGAGGTGAGCATCACCGCCCCGCCCGCATCCAGCGCCATCCGGATGGCCGGCACCGAAGCCCGGATGCGGGTGTCCTCGGTGATATTGCCGGCATCATCCTGGGGAACGTTCAGGTCGGCGCGGATGAAGACACGTTTGTTGCGGATGGCGCCGCTGGCGCAGAGGTCAGAGAAGCGGAGGAAGTTCATGGACCGTATTTTGACGCGGGCCGGTCACTCCAGCACCTCACCCACCTGCAGCGGCACGCCGCGCAGGAAGTCAGCGGCACTCAAGCGTTTGCCCCCCGCGCGCTGCAGCTCGGTGATGCGCAGAATGCCAGACCCTGGCGCGCCGCCCGCACCGCAAGCCACATCGATGGCGTGGGCAGACAACTGCACCACCGTGCCGGGCGGGGTGCCGGGTGGCACCGGACCATCCACCGCCGCCACCGCCCAGAGCTTCAGGGCCTCGCCGCGCAGGCGGCAGCTCGCTCCGGGTGCCGGGTTGAAGGCCCGCACGCGCCGCGCCACCAGGTCGGCCCCCAGCTGCCAGTCCACGACCGCTTCGGCCTTGTCGATTTTGGCGGCGTAAGTCACGCCTTCCGGGGGTTGGGGTCTGCGGTCCAGGCCACCGGCAGATGCCTGACGCAGCGCCTGCACGATCAAATCGCCGCCTATGGGAGCAAGGCGGTCGTGCAGCTGGCCGGTGGTGTCATCGGGGTCGATGGGGGTGCGGGCCATGCACAGCATGTCGCCCGTGTCCAGGCCTGCGTCCATCTGCATGATGGTGATGCCGGTTTCCGGGTCACCCGCTTCGATGGCACGGTGGATGGGGGCCGCGCCCCGCCAGCGCGGCAGCAGGGAGGCGTGGATGTTCAGGCAACCCAGGCCAGCCTGCGCCTCAAAAGCATCCAGCACCCACTGCGGCAGGATGAGCCCATAGGCTGCCACCACCATCGCCACGGCGCCCTGGCGGCGAGCGTCGAGCAGCGCCTGCTGTGCGGCCCGTGCGTCGTCCGGGAATTTGCCGTCCAGCTTCAGGCTGCGCGGCTGCGCCAGTGGCAGGCCATGCTGCACGGCAAGCTGCTTGACCGCCGAAGCCTGCAGGGCCATGCCACGTCCGGCAGGGCGGTCCGGCTGGGTCAGCACCAGAGCGATGGGGTGCCCGGCAGCGTGCAGCCGCTCCAACGCCGCCCGGGCAAACTCCGGCGTGCCGGCAAAAACCAGGGGCTGAGGGCTCACGGGGGTTCAGGCTTTGCGGCCAAACACCCGCTCCAGCGCGGCCTCGATGACGATGCCCATCATCGAATACAGCAGCGATCCGACCAGGGCGGCCCAGAAGTCGCGCACCTGCAAGCCGTCGAGCATGGAGGCCGCGGCATAGAACATCATCGCGTTGATGATGAACATAAACAGGCCCAGGGTCAGGAGCGTGACGGGCAGGGTCAGAATGACCAGCACAGGGCGCACAAAGGTGTTCAAGAGCGCGATGACAAACGCCGCCAGCAGCGCCGATGTGAAGCTGGTGACGGTAACGCCTTCGTACAGATGAGCGACGGCCAGCAGCGCGCAGGCGCCGAGCAGCCATTTCGAGAGCAGTTTCATACCGCAAGAATATCCTATGATGCCGTCCCCCCTGCTCCTTCCCATGGCTGGCATCCACATCACCGACATCGAGTCAGCCATCAACTGGTGGCGTGACCGCAGCCCCTCGCCCGACGGCATTTCGCTGCCGCCCCAGACACGTGCGCTGGCCGAGGTGTACGCCCTGCTGGTCTATTACCACGAGACCGAGGCCGACGCCGAGACCTTGCCCTCTGCGGCGCGTGACGCCTGGCTGGCCTGGTACCGCAGCACACCTGATGCCCCCTGCATCGCGATCTGCTCCACCAGCCAGGGCGATGATGTGTGCAAGGGCTGCGGCCGCACCTTTGAAGAGGTGCAGCACTGGCCCGACATGAATCCCGCCGAAAAGCGTCAGACCTGGCGGCGCATCACCATGGAAGGCAGCGCCTGGCGCTTCAACCGGTACGCGGAACGGGCGCTGGAAAACCAGGCCGGTCTGGAGGCCCCCAAGCCCCCCGCGCCCCGGTCAGATAAGCCGATCAGCCTTTCCAGAGGCTAAAGTCCACCTCAACGCTGCCGGCCGCACCACTCATCAGCAGGTTGCCGTCCTGCAGCGTGGCCTGCAGCTGCATGGACCGCTCGGCCAGGCCCCCCAGGGCCTGCGCCTGCTCGGCCGCGATGCGGTACACGCACAGGTTGCGCAGCCGGGCCAGCTTGCCCTCGATGCCGCGCCACCAGATGTCGGCCGAGGAGGCGTAAGCAAACACCAGCACCTCGTCGGCCTGGCTGCAGGCCTTGGTGATGGGGCGTTCTTCGGGCAGGCCCACCTCAACCCACACTCGGGCACGACCCGTGAAGTCACGCAGCCACACATCCGGTTCGTCGGGGTTCGACAGGCCGGCACCGAAGGCCAGGGTGCCGTCGCCCCGGCAGACCGATTGCAGCTTGTGTGCCTGGTGCGCCAGTGCGGCCAGTCGCACCATCATGCGTTCGTCGGTCTCGCTGGGGTGGCGCGCCAACGTGAGCGCATGCTCGGCGTAGTAGCCGTGGTCGATGTCGGCAATCTGCACCGTGGCTTTGTAAATGGTGGATTTCAATGCCATGTTTGTTGTTTTTATGAATTTAAAAGCTATCTAATATATAGCTAATGAATGGCATGAATATTCGGAAAATATACCGGATATTTATTTGAATTTCTCAAATTCGACTTCCCAAACTCTCGGCCAGACCCGTGTAGCTGGCAGGCGTCATGGCCAGCAGGCGGGCCTTGTCTGTGGCTGGAATCTCCAGCTTCTGGATGAAGCCCTGCATCAGTTCCCGCGTCATGGGCTGACCCCGGGTGAAGGCCTTGAGCTGCTCATAGGGCTCGGGCAGACCGTGGCGACGCATCACCGTCTGGATGGGCTCGGCCAGCACCTCCCAGGCGGCGTCCAGGTCGGCGGCCAGGGCGGCTTCGTTCAGTTCGAGCTTGTTCAGCCCAGTCAGCAGGCTGTGCTGGGCCAGAGCCGCATAACCCAGGGCCACACCGATGTTTCGCAGCACGGTGCTGTCGGTCAGGTCCCGTTGCCAGCGGCTGATGGGGAGCTTATCGCTCAAGTGGCGCAAGAGCGCATTGGCCAGGCCGAAGTTGCCTTCGGCGTTCTCGAAATCGATCGGGTTGACCTTGTGCGGCATGGTGCTGGAGCCGACCTCACCGGCCTTGAGTCGCTGCTTGAAGTAGCCCAGGCTGACATAGCCCCAAATGTCGCGGCACAGATCGATCAGGACGGTATTGCTGCGCGCCACGGCGTCAAACAGCTCAGCCATGTAGTCGTGCGGTTCGATCTGCGTGCTGTAGGGTTGGAAGCCCAGGCCCAGGCCAGCCGGCTCGGGCATCTCGACCACCTTGCGGCTGAAGGCCTCCCAGTCAAAATCAGGCCAGGCCGCCAGATGGGCGTTGTAATTGCCCACCGCACCATTCATCTTGCCCAGGATGCGCACGCCCGCAATGCGGTCGCACGCCGCCTGCAGGCGCATTGCAACATTGGCCAGCTCCTTGCCGACCGTGGTGGGGCTGGCGGTTTGCCCGTGCGTGCGCGACAGCATGGGCACACCGGCGTACAGGCGGGACATATCGCGCAGCTTGAGCAGCAGCTTGTCCAACTGCGGCAGCAGCACCGCGGCACGCAGGGCACGCAGCTGCAGGGCGTGGCTGGTGTTGTTGATGTCCTCGCTGGTGCAGGCAAAGTGGACAAATTCGGCCGCTTTCATCAGTTCGGGCCGCGCCTCGAATTTCGACTTGAGCCAGTACTCCACCGCCTTCACGTCGTGGTTGGTGGTCTTCTCGATCGCCTTGATGGCCTCGCCATCAGCCTCGCCAAAATGCTCGACCAAGCCGTGCAAGTAAGTGCGCGCTCCCTTGCTCAAGGGCTTGAACTCTTTGAAGCCAGCGTCGCTCAAGGCGATGAACCACGTCACTTCGACCTGCACACGGCGGTGCATGTAGCCCAGTTCGCTGGCAATCGGACGAAGCGCCGCCAGCCGGGCGGCATAGCGCCCGTCCAGCGGTGAAATGGCGGAAATGGGGGCGTTGCTCATGCGCAGGATTGTAGAAGCCGGCCTGCTGTCACCCCGCTAGAATGAATTCGCCTTCACTCTCGCAAGCATCCATGAAACTCATCGGCGCCGTCACCAGCCCCTACGTCCGCAAAGTCCGCGTCGTGATGGCCGAAAAAAAACTCGATTACACCTTCATTCAGGAAAACGTCTGGGCCGAAGACACCAAGATCAGCGAATCCAATCCCCTGGGCAAGGTGCCTTGCCTCATCATGGAAGGCGGAGAGGCCCTGTTTGACAGCCGGGTCATCGTCGAATACCTGGACACCCTCTCACCCGTCGGCAAGCTGATCCCCGGTGTGGGCCGGGAGCGTGCCGAAGTCAAAACCTGGGAAGCGCTGGCTGACGGCCTGCTTGACGCCGCCATCCTGGCCCGGCTGGAAGCCACCTGGCCCGGTCGCACCAAGGCGCAGCGCAGCCCCGCCTGGATCGACCGGCAGATGGGCAAAATCCACGCCAGCCTCCAGGCCATGTCCACCGGCTTGGGCGACAAGGCTTTCTGCTGCGGCATTCACCTGAGCCTGGCCGACATCGCCACCGGCTGTGCCCTGGGCTACCTGGATTTCCGCTTTCCGGACATCGACTGGCGGGCCGACCACCCCAACCTGGCCAAATTGCAGGAAAAGCTGGTGCAGCGCGCCAGCTTCGCTGATTCAGCGCCAAGCTGACGGTGGCGCTGCCTTTTCCCGGAGCAGCCCGGGAAAAGCCCTGAAAAAGCAGGGTATTTGTCGTCATAGGCCGCGGGGCTGCGCCATAGAATGGCTTGGCGCTATCAAAAAAGACATGCTGTATCCAGAACTCTTCCAACAGCTCGAGGCCGTGCGGTGGG
>JBDKJB010000049.1:0-7877 GCA_039796835.1 Pseudomonadota bacterium
ACATCGAAGAGGGCATGACGCCGTTTCAGGCGGCGCTTCGAGGCAGCAGGGAGGTGGCCTTTGCCATCGTCGCGATGACCATGACGCTGGTGGCGGTGTACGCACCGCTGGCCTTTGCGCCCGGTCGCACGGGCCGGCTGTTCACCGAGTTCGCGTTGGCACTCGCCGGGGCGGTGGTGGTGTCGGGGGTGGTGGCTCTGACACTGTCACCCATGATGTCGTCCATCTTGTTGCGGCACAACCCGAAGCCGAATTTCTTTGACCGGGGCATGGAGCGTGCGCTTGACGCCTTGACGGCAGCTTACGGCGCTGCGCTGGCCTGGACATTGAGGCATCGCTGGCTGGTGGTGGTGGTGATGGTGGGCAGCGGGGTGGTCAGCTGGCAGGTGCTGGGGCAGATCAAACGCGAACTGTCGCCCATTGAAGACCGTGGCGTCATCCTGGCGCAGGTCAATGCCCCCGATGGTTCCACGCTGGAATACACCAACCGGTATGCCCAAGCCATTGAGCGCATTGGCCAGGGCTTCCCTGAATTCGACCGGATTTTCGGCAACATCGGCAACCCGACGGTGGCGCAGGGCAATGTGTTTTTCCGCACCAAGCCTTGGGAGGAGCGCAGCAAGACCACCATGGAGATGGCGCGCGAGCTCACCCCCCGTGTGGCCGGCATGAGCGGCGTGACGGCATTCCCGATCACGCCGCCGTCGCTGGGGCAGGGGTTCACACAGCGGCCGCTCAACTTCGTGATCATCACCTCCGACAGCTATCAGAACCTGTCTGCCACCGTTCGCGCCATGCAGGACGAGATGGCCAAGAATCCCGGCTTTGTCCAGGTGGACACCGACCTGCGCCTGAACAAGCCCGAGATCAAGCTTGAAGTGGACCGCGAGCGTGCGGCTGACATGGGTGTGCCGGTGGAGCAGATCGCCCGCGCGGTCGAAACCATGCTGGGCGGCCGCAAGGTCACGCGCTACAAGAAAGAAGCCGAGCAGTACGACGTGATCGTGCAGACCAATGCCACCGGTCGGGACACGCCAGACGACATTGAAAAAATATTCGTGCGGGGGCGGGGCGAAGCCATGATCCCGCTGAGCGCCCTGGTGCGCATCCGGGAGATCGTGGTTCCGCGCGAACTCAATCACTTTGCCCAACGTCGCTCGGCCACCATCACGGCCAACCTGGCCCCAGACTACTCGCTGGGTGAAGCGCTCAGCTTCATGGACGACACCTCCAAAAAGGTGCTCAAACCTGGCTACGCCACGGACCTCAACGGCATCAGCCGCGAATTCAAGAATTCGGCAGACTCGCTCACCCTGGTGTTCGTGCTGGCCTTGTTCTTCATCTTCCTGGTGCTGGCGGCGCAGTTCGAGAGCTTCGTCGATCCGCTGGTCATCATGTTGAGCGTACCGCTGTCGATGGCGGGTGCCTTGCTGGCCTTGCAGTGGTCCGGGGGCACACTCAATGTGTTCAGCCAGATCGGCCTCATCACTCTGGTGGGGCTGATCACCAAGCATGGCATCCTGATCGTCGAGTTCGCCAATCAACTGCGCGAAGATGGCATGGAGATGCTCGCTGCGGTCAAGCAATCTGCTGCACAACGTTTGCGTCCGATCCTGATGACCACCGGTGCCATGGTGCTGGGCGCTGTGCCGTTGGCCATTGCCACAGGGGCAGGGGCGGAAAGCCGCAAGCAGATTGGCTGGGTCATCGTCGGGGGGATGACCCTGGGTACCTTGCTCACCATTTTTGTGGTGCCCACCATGTACACCCTGCTGGCGCGCAAACACGCACCAGGTGCCAAGAAAGAGGCGGAGATCGAACCCGCCACCCAACCCTCAGGTGCCGATCACTCCGCCGTCCTTGCGGCGGATCGCCACGGTGGCTGACCGCGGCCGCCCGCCCGGGGCATAGTCAGGCCAGTTGCTGAATTTGGAGGGTGCACTCGGGTCACTACGGTCGCTGGGTGTCTCCCCCGGGTGCTGGATGTTGATGAACACGGTGGTGCCGTCGGGTGTGAAGGTGCAGCCTGTCACCTCACAGTTGGTGGGCGCCGTCAGGAAGCGGCGCGTCTCGCCAGTGGACGGGTCGCAGGCCAGCATCTGGTTATTGCCGATGCGCTCGAATTCCCCTTTGTACATCTGTGTGGCGTGGGCGTCGGTTTGGATCCACAGCACGCCGCGTGCATCGAACGCGATACCGTCCGGGCATCCATAGATATCGCCCTTGATATTCCCCTGGGCTTCGGCGCGTGGGTTGGCCGGGTCGCCCGCCAGCGCCAGATGGTTCCACTGGAATCTGGCGGCGTCAAAATCGCCATCTTCCTTCCAGCGGATGATCTGCCCCATGCTGTTGTTGGCGCGGGGGTTGGCCGCGTCGACCGGTGGGCCGCCCTGCACTCCGCGGCTGCTGTTGTTGGTGAGCGTGCAGTAGACCCAGGCATTTTTGGGGTCGATGGCCAGCCATTCAGGGCGGTCCATGCGAGTTGCTCCCAACCGGTCGGCGGCCTGGCGGGCCTTGATGAGCACCTCGCCCTGATCGGCAAATCCGTTGGCGGCGGTCAGCGGCCCTTGACCATGCACCATGGGCAGCCAGCGACCTGTGCCGTCCGCGTTGAACTGCGCCACGTACAGGGTGCCGTGGTCCAACAGTTCTCGGTTGGCCTGGGCCTTGGTCAGCCCGTTGCCGGCGGGACGGATGGCGTCGCGGCTGACAAACTTGTAGATGTATTCGTTGCGCGCATCTTCGCCGCTGTACACCACCACACGGCCATCCTTGCAAACGGCAACCCAAGCGCCCTCGTGGGCGGCGCGACCAAGCGCTGTGCGCTTGACGGGCGTGCTGCTGGGGTCCATCGGGTCAAGTTCGACCACCCAGCCGAAACGGTGGAATTCATTGGGATTTTTGGAAAGATCGAAGCGCTCGTCAAACTTATCCCACTGGTAGGCGCCCGCGGCTCGGGCACCCCAGCGCCGCTGGTCGGGTGTGGGATTGGGCGCCCCACCGAAGTAGAAGGCCCAGTTCTCCTCGCCCGAGAGGTAGGAGCCCCAGGGCGTCTGGCTGGCAGCGCAGTTGTTCAGGGTGCCAAGCACGCGGCGCCCGGCAGGATCGGCGGCAGTGCGCATCAGCGCGTGTCCGGCGGCGGGCCCACCCACACTGAACGGGGTGTCCAGGGTGACACGTCTGGCGAAGCGCGAAGGTCGGACCATCCCCCACGCATCTTGGCCGAGCCTCACTTCAATGACCGACAGTCCGTGTGCGTTCTGCGACTTTTTCACTTTGTCGGCGTTCATGTTGGCAAAGCCACCCACATGCAGCAGGCCATCGTCGGTGTACTCATGGTTCATGGTGAGCAGACCATGGGTGGACGAGCCGGCCAGGGGGAAGTACTCCATGCCATCGTGATGCATGCCCATCTGCACGGCCTGTTCGGCGGCGCTGTTGCTGCCATCCATCTTGAACGAGGGCATGTTGCCCGGGATGCCCACCGCTTCACCCCAAGCTGCCATGGGCGTGGTGGTGTAACCCTCGGCGACCACGAGCTTGTCACCCACGCCGGGTGGGATTCCCTTGAATCCGATGCTGGTCCCGCCCATGGTGGCACAGCCCGACAGGGCCGCGGCCGAGACGGCAGACAAGGGGGCCAGCGCGGAGGCCAAGGTCAGCGCGCCGCCGCTCGTGAGCAAGCCGCGGCGCTGCTGGTTGATGAGTTCACGGATATGGGGCGTGGACGACTGGTTGCTGTCTTCCATCGCATCAAAGTCTTTGGGCACGGCCGTCTCCTGGAGTGGTCACACCAACTCTACAGCGAATTTGTGACCGATTCTTTACACCAGGCCGTCCAGCATCATCACGTCCACAGGGTCCCCCGCAGCGACATCACCCTGGTCGTGACGCAGAACCACCAGGCCGTTGCCTTGCACCATGGAGCTGAGCACACCACTGCCCTGGTTGCCTGCCATCCGCACCTGCAGCTCGCCTTCTGGGGTGCAAAAGACCCAGCCGCGTTGATATTCCGTGCGACCGGGTTTTTTGCGGATGGGCTGAGCGGCCAGGGCCTTGAGCAGCACGGCTGGCTTGGGCCGTGCGCCCATCATCTGCAATAGGGCAGGACGCACAAAAGCCAAAAACGTGACCATCACAGCCACCGGGTTGCCAGGCAGGCCAAACAGGAGGGTCCGTCCGCCGCCAGGGCGCGACAGCTGACCCACAGCCATGGGCCGCCCCGGCCGCATGGCGATGCGCCAGAACGCCACGCCTCCAGACTCGGCGCAGATCTGCTTCATCATCTGCCGGGTGTGGTCAGCTTCGCCCACACTCACGCCGCCGCTGGTGATGATGGCGTCGGCTGCCTCGGCACCCTGAGAAAAGGCGTCTTGCAGCCTGGCCGGGTCATCTCGCACGACCCCCAGATCGACCACGTCCACGCCCAGGCGTACCAGCATGCCGTGGACGGTGTACCGGTTGCTGTCGTACACCGCACCTTCCCGCGGGGAGTCACCCAGGCTCAAAATCTCGTCACCCGTGGAGAAATAGGCGACCTTCAGACGGCGATACACCGAAATGGTTTCAATTCCAAGGGAGGCCAGCAGGCCAACGTGCGTGCCTGTCAGAAGCTCGCCTTTCGACAACGATACCTCTCCCTGACGAAGATCTTCACCCATCAACCGGCGGTTGTCCCCGGGCCGCACCCGGTCCGGCGGAATGGTCACGAGCATGTCGCCGTCGGACTGGGTCGAGGTGGTCATTTCCTGGGGAATGACGGTGTCCAGACCCTGCGGCATCACAGCGCCCGTCATGATCCTGACACATTCGCCGGCCCTGCACTGACCGGCCCAGGCCTTTCCGGCCAGTGCAGTGCCTACCACCTTGAACTGCAGCGCCGTAGCTGAGCTCAACTGCCTGCCGTCAAAGGCAAAACCATCCATGGCTGAGTTGTCGTGTGGCGGCACGTTCAGTGGGGAAATGATGTCTTGGGCCAGCACCCTGCCGAGCGCGCTGACCAGGCCGACAGCTTCTGTGGCCACCACCGGCTGGACCAACCGAGACAGGAATTCCTGCACCTGATCGACGCTCAGGGCCTGCGGGTCGTAGCCTTGCAGCTGCGCGGCGATGTCATCCAGGGTGGGCATGTCAGATCACGCGACCCGCGGTGAGTGTTCAAGGGACGACAGCTCTGCCAGCGTGTTGGCGTTGAAGAACGCCTGCGGGTCGTCGCCTGGCTGATCGAATGGCACCAGAACCGTGTGGTGCTGCCCTGTCCAGGTGTCGATCTTGCGACCGCCGGAACGCATGAAGTCGGCCAGGCTTTCCATCAGTTCGATGCGCATGAGCGAGAAAACGGGCTGCGGACGCAGGCTGACTGCAGCGGCGCCATCTGCCTCTGGCGCACTGGCCATGGCGATGTCGGCTCCGGCATGTTCTGCCGCCGATGCCAGGCGTGCAGCCAGGTCGAGCGGGAAGAGGGGGGCGTCGCAGGGGAGGGTCAGGAGCCACGGGGTTTCGCAGCGTTCCAGGCCGGTCAAGAAGCCCGCCAATGGCCCGGCAAAGCCGTCCACGGAGTCTGGCCAGACCGGTGCACCGAAGGCCTCATAGGCCGCCAGATTGCGATTGGCATTGACCAGGGTGTCGCCCAAGGGTCCGCCTTGCTGGAGTTGCAGACGCATCAGCGCATGCAAAGCCAACGGCATGCCGTTGAAGTGTTGCAGGCCCTTGTCAGCACCACCCATGCGGCTGCCGCGCCCCCCGGCCAGAACCATTGCAGTGACGGCAGTCAAGTCCATGCCGGGCTAACCGCCGATGTAGCTCATTTCGACCCGGCGTGCACCAGGCGCCACAGCCCGGTCTGGCAGGGACTGTCCGCGCAGTTCGGAATAGTGGTCATCGCGCCGCCCCCACGCCGCCGCCACGGCCGCTTCGAGCGCGCCATCATCTGCGCCTGATCGCAGCAGCGAGCGCAGATCATTGCCGTGGGTCGCAAACAAGCAGGTGTACAGCTTGCCTTCGGTCGACAGGCGTGCTCGGTTACAGCTGCCGCAAAACGCCTGCGTCACACTGCTGATGACGCCAATCTCGCCCGCAGCCTCGTCATGGTGGCCCGCGGCGTCGGCGTACCCCCAGCGCTCCGCGGTCTCGCCGGTGGCGTTGGGATGCAACTGCACCAATGGCATCTCAGCACGGATGAGCTGCACCAGGTCACGGGAAGGCAGCACTTCATCCATGCGCCAGCCGTTGGTGGCACCCACGTCCATGTATTCGATGAAACGCAGCACCACGCCGCTACCGCGGAAATGTCGGGCCATGGGCAGGATTTCAGCGTCGTTGGTGCCGCGCTTGACGACCATGTTGACCTTCAAACCGGTCCAACGGCCTTGCGTGTCTTGCCCCAGCCCGACTTCCCGTGCTGCGGCAATGCCGTCCAACACGTCGGCCACCGGGAAGTCGACGTCATTCATGCGCCGAAAGGTGGTGTCATCCAGACCGTCCAGACTGACCGTGACGCGTTGCAGGCCGGCGTCCTTGAGGGCGCGCGCTTTCCTGCGCATGAGCGAACCATTGGTGGTCAGGGTCAGATCGAGCGGACGGCCTTCGGTGGTGCGCAAACACGCCAGTTGCTCAATCAGCTGCTCGATGTTCTTGCGCAGCAGCGGCTCCCCCCCCGTGAGGCGGATTTTCTGCACACCATGAGCCACAAAAATCCGGGCCACACGGGTGATTTCCTCGAAGTTCAACAGGTCGCTGTGGGGGAGGTAGGCGTAGTCCTTGTCAAATACCTCTTTGGGCATGCAGTAGCTGCACCGGAAGTTGCAGCGGTCCGTGACGCTGATCCGAAGGTCCCGCATGGGCCGCCCACGCGCGTCGACCAGGAGGCCATGGGCCGCAACCGTCGGTACGCCAGGCGTGTTCAGGGCCTGTCCGTGCCTGGTGTCCGTTTCGCTGACGACCGGGATCACCCTGGAGGGGGGACGGACGTGGCGCAGATTTGGTTCGGACATGGATCAGGGGGCGTCAGACGCAGCGTGCACCGTCCACTTCGATGCACACCCCGCTGATGAACGCTGCTTCATCGCTGGCCAGGTACAAGGCGGCATTGGCCACGTCGAGTCCCGTCGAAAAGCGGCCCAGGGGAATGGTGGCGCGGAACTTGGCCAAACGCTCCTCGGTGAGTTCACCACCGGCGAAGTCCTGCCCCAGGCCCGTGGTGGGGTTGAACACTGGATTGATGCAGTTGACGCGGATGTTTTCGGGCCCGAACTCCGCAGCCAGGGATTTGGACGTGGTGATGACCGCCCCCTTGCTGCCGTTGTACCAGGTCAGGCCGGGGCGAGGTCGCAGGCCCGCAGTACTGGCGATGTTGATGAAACTGCCGCCCTTGTTGGCGCGGAACGCGGGCACCGCATGGATGGTCGCAAGGTAAATGCTCTTGACGTTGATGGCATACACCTTGTCAAAACTGGCCTCGTCCACATCCAGGGCGGGCTGGTTTCGATGCGTCCATCCCGCATTGTTGACCATGGCATCCAGCTTGCCATGGCGTTGAACCGCAGCAGCCACCAGGGCTTTGACTTCATCTGAGCGGGTCACGTCAGCCCGACAAAAACTGGCCAAGCCACCGGCGGCGGTGATCTGTGCAGCCACTGCTTCGCCGCGCAGTGCATCCAGGTCGTTCACGATGACCGATGCACCCTCTTCGGCCAGGCGCTTGGCGATGCTTTCGCCAATGCCACCGCCAGAGCCGGTGACGATGATCGATTTGCCCTGCAGTCGCATGTGGAGTCCTTCGTAATCTGTGAACACGATTTTCGGCGTTTTGTCACCAGCGGTTTTGCCAACTCAGATTGACCCTGTGGAGCGAGGTGACGGGCAGGCCTGCAGCGCAG
>JBDKJB010000050.1:0-7827 GCA_039796835.1 Pseudomonadota bacterium
CGCGGCAGCCACGGCCAGAACGGCCGCCAGCAGAGACACCAGGCCGGAGATTTCGGTCTCCTTCTTCTCGACGGTCAGGCGCGACGACAGGGTCTGGTAGACCTTCTTCAGGTCTTGCGCGGTACCGGCGTAGAAGTAGTCGGCTTCGGTCTTCTGCGCCACGGCCTTGAGCGTGGCCTCGTCCAGGCGCACGCGCATGCTCCAGCCCTCAAAGCCGATGGTTTCGCCGTTCACGGTGCCGATGCCCACGGTGTAGATGCGCACGCCACGGTCGGCGGCCATCTTGGCGGCCTCCATGGTGTCGATGCCCGTGGTGCGCTGGCCGTCGGTCAGCAGGATGATGGCGGCTGACTTGTACGAACCTGGCGGCACGGGGGTGAATTCCTTGGCCTTGGGCGCCACCTGATCGATGGACTGCGCGCGGTTGCGCTGGTTGCCGTATTGCAGCTGGCCGAGGTCGATGCCGGCGTCCGGGAAGATGGTGGCCAGGCTGACCACGATGGCGTTGCCGATGGCCGTGGCCCGCTGCATCTGGAAGCGGTCGATGGCCGAGACCAGGTCTTCGCGGTTCAACGTGGGGATCTGCGCCACCGTGGCGCTGCCGGCAAAGGCGACGATGCCGACCTTCACGCCCTTGGGCAGATCGGTCAGGAAGGACTTGGCAGCGTTCTGCGCGGCCACCAGCCGATTCGGTTGCACGTCGGTGGCCCGCATGGAGCCTGACACGTCCATGGCCAGGATGATGGTTTCCTGCGTGCTGGGCAAGCTGATGACGGCAAAAGGGCGGGAGGCCGCAAACAGCATCAGGGTGATGGCGCCCAGGAACAGCGCCGGTGGCACATGGCGATGCCAGTTGGGCCCCGTGCCCATGGCTTCCTTGACGATGGCCAGGCTGGCGTAGCGCACGCTCATTTTTTTCTTGCGCTTCAGGAGCCAGACATAGGTGGCCACCAGTAGCGGTACCAGCAGCAGCAGCCAGAGCATCTGCGGCCAGAAGAAGGTCATGGGCGCAGACTTGGGCAGCAGGGATTGCAGGAATTCCATGGTCATCCCTTTTCAGGCGGTGCGCAAGAGTTGAGCGGGCAGCTTGCCGCCGGCGCCGACGCGGTTGCGCTGCTTGCGCAGGGTGGTGAATTTCAGCACCGATTCGGTCAGGTCGTCTTGCGTGGAGACTTCAAGCACATCGACGCCGGCCTGGGCGAATTCCTGGCGCAGACGGGCTTCGCGCTCGGCGGCGATGCGGTAGAAACGAGCCCGAAAGCCAGGGTCATGGGTGTCCACCAGCATCTGGTCGCCACTTTCGGCATCGCGCATGGTGATGAGCCCCAGGTCTGGGATGTCCATCTCGACCGGGTCCACCAGGCGCACGGCGATCACCTCGTGCCGCTGCGCCAGTTGGCCCAGGGGTTTGTGCCAGCCCGGCTCGGAGATGAAGTCGCTGACCACAAACACGGTGCTGCGCCGCTTGACCATGCCAGCGCCTGCGGCCAAAAGGTCCCCCAGTTGGGTGGACTGCGGCTTGGCGGCTTGCCCAGGTGGTGCAGGCCGTCTGAGCATCGACTGGATGATGCGCAGCACGTGCAGGCGCCCACTGCCGGCCGGCACCACGGTGTCCACACCTGCGCCGTACATCAGTGCGCCCACCCGGTTGCCGTGCCGTGTGAGCAGTCGCGCCAGCACGGCGACAAAGTCTTGCGACATTTGGCGCTTGCGCACATCACCCGAGCCGAAATCCATGCTCGGACTCAGGTCCAGCAGAAACCAGGCGGTCATTTCGCGGTCTTCGGTGTACACCCGCACATGGGGCGTACCGGTGCGGGCGGTGACGTTCCAGTCGATGTGACGCACGTCGTCGTGCAACTGGTATCCGCGCAGATCGGCCAGGTCCACACCGGCGCCGCGCAGCAGCGTCCGGTAGTCGCCCTGCAGCATGCCGTCCAAGCGGCGCAACACACTCCATTCCAGTTTGCGCAGCACCGCATCTGCACGGGCGGAGTCTGGCGGTGCGACGTCAGTTGCTACATTTTCAGTAGCTGAATGTGAAGATTCAGAAACGGAAAAAGCCTTGATTTTTTTCCGAAATTCAACAAAAGAACGCAGCCACTGGAACATGATGCGGTCTGCCTGTGGCTTCAAGCGTTTTGCACGGCCTTTTCGGGCTCCAGGGGCCGGGCCGGGGCGGGAATGCGCGCCATGACCTGGGCAATCAGCGCATCGGCTGTCATGCCTTCGCTCAAGGCCTCATAACTGAGGATGATGCGGTGGCGGAACACATCGGGCACCAGGTCCGACATGTCTTCCGGCAGCACGTAACTGCGGCCCCGCATCATGGCCAGCGCGCGCGCGGCCTCGGTCAGGTTGATGCTGGCCCGGGGGCTGGCGCCAAAGGTGATGAAGCGGCGCAGCTCGGGCAGGCCGTGCTTGTCGGGGTTGCGGGTCGCTGACACCAGACGCACGGCGTACTGGATGAGGCTTGGGTCCACATAGACGTCGCGGCATTCCTTCTGCAGCGCAGCGAGCTGCTCGGTGCTGGCCACGGCCACCACCTGTGTGGGGGCGCCCGTCACACGCTGCACGATGACGAATTCCTCTTCGTCGGTCGGGTAGTCCACCAGCACCTTCATCATGAAGCGGTCCACCTGCGCCTCAGGCAGGGGGTAGGTGCCCTCGGTCTCGATCGGGTTCTGCGTGGCCATCACGAGGAAGGGGTTGGGCACCTTGTGCGTCTCGCCGGCGATGGTCACCTGCCGCTCCTGCATCACCTCCAGCAGGGCCGACTGCACCTTGGCCGGCGCGCGATTGATCTCGTCGGCCAGCAGCAGGTTGGTGAAAACCGGGCCCAACGTCGTGCTGAAGTCCCCCGTCTTCTGGTTGTAGACGCGGGTGCCAACCAGGTCGCTGGGCACCAGGTCAGGCGTGAACTGAATGCGCTTGAAGCCGCCGCGCACCGCGCTGGCCAGGGTCTTGACGGTCAGGGTCTTGGCCAGGCCAGGCACGCCTTCCACCAGCAGATGGCCTTGCGCCAGCACAGCGACCATCACGCGCTCGAGGAATTTGTCCTGCCCGACGACGACGCGTTTGACCTCGTAGAGGATCTGCTCCATCAGCTTGGCGGTTTCTGCGCTGGTGGTTTTGAGTTCGGGTGTGCTCATAGTAGATGGGGCGAGGTTGAAATCAACAATCAGAACGGCGGCAGACCAGCCAGGCCAGCCGCGCTTTCGATCGGCACGGCAAAGCCAATCCCGATGAAGGTGCGTGATTCAGTCGGGTTCAGGATCGCAGTGACGATGCCCACCACCTGGCCGTCCATGGTGACCAGAGGGCCACCGCTGTTGCCGGGGTTGGCCGCGGCGTCAAACTGGAGGAGATTGGTCATTTCCTGTTTGCCTTCGGGCGACTTGAAGCGGCGGTTCAGGCCAGACACCACGCCGGAGGATGCCGACGGCCCGATGCCGAAGGGGAAGCCGACGGCCATCACCTGGTCGCCTGGTTTCAGGTCGCCCGTGCTGCGCATGGTGGCGGCGATCAGGTCGTCGGGGATGGTCTTGGCCTGGAGCACGGCCAGATCCTTGCTGGCTTCTGCTCCCGTCACATGGGCGGTGGTCTCGAGCCCATCCATGAAGGTGATCTTGATCGTCTCGGCCCCCTGCACCACATGCAGGTTGGTCAGGATCACGCCCTTGTCCACAATCACCACACCCGTGCCCACACCCTGCTCGATGTCGGCATCGCCATCGGCGTTCTTCACATAGCCCACCACACGTACCACGGAGCGGATCACCTCCTCGTAGGCCTTGGCCGCGGGCGACGGGAGCACCTCGGTCTCGAGCGTTTTGAGCACGGCCGCATCGATGATCTCCTGCGTGATCTTGCGCGGGCCAGGGCGCAGATGCAGGGCCAGGCTGAGCGCGAGCAGGGCCGCCAGCACCCCGATGGCTGCGAGCAGGACGCGTGGGTCGGTCGGGTGCAGCTTGCGCAGTCCCCAGACCGCTCCGGCCGAACCCCGAACGCGCGCTGCCAGGCGCTGGCGCAAGGGCACGGGTGCGGGCGCTATGTCGGGCAAGGTTCGTGCCAGATAGCTCGAGCCGGCGTACAGCGATGACTTGCGGGTGGCCATGAACAGCCACGGTATCACGGAACCAGTTTTTTTGCACGGCTAACCGGGGTGGCCCGGTCCACAATGCGCCCATGCCCTGGATCGACACCCATTGCCACCTCGATGCCCCCGAGTTTGCCGGACGCACCGATCAGGTGCGCGCCCTGGCCCGGGCGGCCGGCGTGGCGCATTGCGTGATCCCTGCCGTCGAGGTGGCCAACTTTGCGGCAGTGCAAACCCTGGCTCGCGCCACGGGTGACAGCTATGCCCTGGGCATTCACCCGCTGTACGTTCACCGCGCGCAGGACGCTGACCTGGGGACGCTGGACGCCATGCTCTCTGTGGCGCGGCACGATCCCCGCCTGGTGGCCGTGGGTGAGATCGGGCTGGATCTGTTTGTGCCGCAACTGCAGACGGGGCCCCTGCGTGACAAGCAGGAACGCTTTTACCGGGCGCAATTGCGCATCGCCAAACGCCACGGCCTGCCGGTCATCCTGCATGTGCGCCGCTCGGCCGACCAGCTGCTCAGGGCCCTGCGCGAATTGGCCCAGGACGGCCACTGCTGGCAGGGCATTGCGCACGCCTTCAATGGCAGCCTGCAACAGGCCCTGGCCTTTGTCGACTTGGGGTTCAAACTCGGTTTTGGCGGGGCGGTGACCTTTGAGCGTGCCCTGCAGCTGCGCCGATTGGCGGCTGACCTGCCGCTGTCGGCCATCGTGCTCGAAACGGACGCGCCCGACATTCCGCCGCATTGGCTGCACCGCACAGTACAGGAGCGGGCCAGCGGCCTGCCCCAGGGCATCAACACCCCCGCCGAACTGCCACGCATCGCCCAGGTGGTGGCAGGACTGGCCCATCAGGGCCAAGGCCTGTCCCTATCGCAGCTGGAAGCGATTCAACGCGTGAATGCACAGGAGGCGTTGCCAAGGATTTGTTTGGATTTTTGAGGTATTTTCCGTCAATCCGTATTGATAGTTAGCTCATTAAATGATAGCAAATCAACGACTCCTGGGCGCCACAGGTGTTTCGGGTACCGGGTAGCCGGCCTGTCCGAAGGTGGTGGCGACCGCTAGGTGCGTATCGAAATACACCTGCCAGTAGTGATCGGTATGGGCATAGGGCCGCACGCACAGCTGTGGCCCCTCGGGAGTGAACTGCAGAATCTCCACTTCGGGCGCCGGAGACGCCACCACATTCGGGACCTGCGCCACGGCAGCCTTGAGCCGCGCAATGGCGTCTTGCACGTCCACGCCATGGGCTACCTTGGCCACACAGTCCACACGCCGGGAGGGCAGGGCGCTGTAGTTCTGGATCACCCCCGAAAACACCGTGTTGTTGCCCAGAATCGTGGTCACGTTTTCGCCGGTCACGATGGTGGTGCCGAACAGACCCAGCTCTTTCACCGTGCCAGTGTGGCCGCCCACGGTCACCACATCACCCACCTTGTACGGACGCAGCACCTGCAGGAACACCCCGGCGGCAAAATGCTGCAACAAGCCGCCCCAGGCCGTGCCGATGGCCAGGCCAGCACCTGCAAGCAGCGCAGCGAAGGATGTGGTCTTGACGCCGAAAATGTCCAGAATCGCCAGAACCAGAACAATGTTCAAAATCACCGAGATGATTGACGTCAGGTACTTGGCCAGGGTTTGGTCGATCTTTCCACCGCGCTGCAGCGCCCTGCTGATGAGCTTGAAGACCAACCCGATCAACCACCTGCCCACAATCCAGGCTGCCAAGGCGCCCAGAACCTTCAGGCCAAAATCCAGACCTTGTGTAGACATGAAATTCCAGATCATTTCGATGTTCAAGATGCGTTCCCTCCAGAGTTGCAAGCGGCTCCGCTGAGCATGGCGCGCAGCAATCGTAACAAGCCCGCCGGGCAGGCTCTGGAGATCAACCTGTCCGAGGAAGACGGCATCCGCCACCTGCACTTTGGCACCCCCTGGGTACAAGGCAGCATGGACCTGGCCAACCCGGATGCCCTGGTACATGAATACATCCGCCGCATGATGGCCTGGCTGCTGTTTGCCGATCCGGACACTGTGCCTGACCTGCAGGCCATGCAACTTGGCCTGGGGGCGGGATCACTCACCCGCTTCTGCCACCGGGTGCTCAAGATGCGCACAGCGGTGGTGGAGCTCAGCCCGGCCGTCATTGCGGTGTGCCAGAGCCACTTCAAACTGCCTGCCACAGGGCCCCGGCTGCAGATCTTGAACGCCGATGCCGCCGAAGTCGTGAAGCTGCCGCAATGGCAGGGTCAGGTCGATGCTTTGCAGGTGGATCTGTACGACCACGAAGCGGCGGCCCCGGTGCTGGACGATGCTCAGTTTTACGCCCAGTGCCGCGCGCTGCTGACAGACGCGGGCTGCCTCACCGTCAACCTGTTTGGTCGCACTGCGAGCTTTGACCAGAGCCTGGACCGGATTGCGCAGGCATTTGGCCCCCAGGCGGTGTGGGCGTTCCGCCCGACCCTGGAGGGCAATGCTGTGGTGTTGGCACAGCGCACCTCGCGGCGGCCCAGTCCCGAGGAGTTCAGACTGCGGGCTGGCCACATCCAGAGCCGGTGGGGCCTGCCTGCGGCACAATGGTTGCGTCGGCTGCAACCCATCCACAACCCATGAACACAAGCCTCAAACCCAAGCCTGTGCCCAAAGCTGCTGGCGTACTGGCGGCGCCGCCTGCCGGGCCGCTGGATTGGCGGCATCTGGTGCATTGGCTGCATGTGGACGGCGTCATCAGCGAAGCGGAGGCCGCACGCACGGTGGCCCGCTGTTCGCAGGCCGAAAGCGCCCAGCATCCCCTGTTGCGCCTGGCCAGTGTGTCGATCCAGCGGGCCACCAGCGGCAAGCCGCTCGATGTGGAGGCGCTCACCCAGTGGCTGGCGGGCCGTGCTGGTTTGGATTACCTGCGCATTGACCCGCTGAAGGTCGATGTGGGCAAAGTCGGTGAGGTGATGAGCGCCGCCTACGCCGAACGTCACAAGATCCTGCCGGTTCAAGTGACGGGCGCCGAAGTGGTGGTTGCCACCGCAGAGCCCTATGTTGTGGGCTGGATGGATGAGGTGGAGCGTCAGTCCAAGCGCAGCGTGCGGCGGGTGCTGGCCAATCCCGGTGACATCCTCAAATACACGGCCGAGTTCTTTGCCCTGGCCAAGTCGGTTCGCCAGGCCATGAAAGCCGGTGGCAACGCGGGTGGCTCCAGCTTTGAGCAGTTGGTGGAGCTGGGCAAAACCAACCGCCAGCTCGATGCCAACGACCAGAGCGTGGTGCAGGTGGTGGATTGGCTGTGGCAGTACGCCTTTGACCAGCGCGCCAGCGACATCCACCTGGAGCCGCGCCGCGATCTGGGGGTGATCCGCATGCGCATCGATGGCGTGCTGCACAGCGTCTATCAATTGCCGTTAGGCGTGCTGAGCGCCATGATTGCACGCATCAAGCTGCTGGGCCGTATGGATGTGGTGGAGCGCCGCCGCCCGCTGGACGGCCGCATCAAGACACGCCGCCCGGAAGGCGTGGACGGCGAAGCCGTCGAGGTGGAGATGCGCCTGTCCACCCTGCCAACCGCCTTTGGCGAAAAGATGGTGATGCGCATCTTCTCGCCCGATGTGGCCACGCAAAGCCTGGCAGCGCTGGGCTTCAGTGTCCACGATGCGGAGCGCTGGCAACGGCTGATCCACAAGCCACACGGCATCATTCTGGTGACAGGCCCCACGGGCAGCGGCAAGACCACCA
>JBDKJB010000051.1:0-7750 GCA_039796835.1 Pseudomonadota bacterium
GGATATTTTACGATATTCCAGTTGATGATTGAGCTATCCTAATTAATCTATTTTTGATTTTTATTACATCGTTCGTGGCAACCAATACAAAAATAAACGCTGATCATGCCGCCCCGGCGGTGACCCGCATCCTGGCTGAATTTGTGGCACGGCACCCGTCGCGGGGCTGGAGCGATGCCGTCGAGCACGAAGCCCACCGCACCTTCGTCAACTGGCTGGGCTGCGCCGTAGGTGCAGCGCAGCATGAGTCGGTGCGGGCCGCTTTGGCCGCCTGTCAGCTGCTCGGCGGCGCCCCCCAGGCCAGCCTGCTGGGCCGCACGGAGCGCGTGGACATGGCCAGCGCTGCGCTCATCAATGGCATCAGTTCGCACACCTTTGACTTCGATGACACCCACCTCAAGACCATCATCCACCCTGCGGGGCCGGTCGCCTCTGCCCTCCTGGCCCTGGCCGAGGGCCTGGAACACGGTCTGCCGGGGCGGTCTGCCCGGGCCGTGAACGGCCGTGCCCTGATCGACGCACTCGTCCTGGGCATCGACGTGGCCTGCCGCATCGGCAACGCCATGTACCCTGACCACTACGACCGCGGCTGGCACATCACCGGCTCCACCGGCTCGGTGGGCGCGGCCGCTGCCTGCGCACGGCTGCTGGGCCTGGACGCGGACCGCACCCAGATGGGCATCGGCATCGCCGCGTCCCAGCCGGTGGGCATGCGCGAGCAGTTCGGCAGCATGACCAAGCCCTTTCACCCCGGTGGCGCAGCCCGTGCGGGGCTGATGAGCGCCCTGCTGGCGTCCCAGGGCTTCACCGCCAGCCCCAAGGCCCTGGAAGCCCCGCGCGGCATGATGCAGACGATCAGCACCAAGAACGACTGGAACGAGATCACCCACGAGCTGGGCAGCCGCTTCGAGATCAGCTTCAACAGTTACAAGCCCTTTGCCTGCGGCATCGTCATCCACCCCAGCATCGATGCAGCCTGCCAGCTGCGGGCTCAGGGCGTCAGACCGGCAGATGTGGAGCGCATCGAGCTGCGCGTGCATTCCCTGGTGCTCGAGCTCACCGGCAAGAAGGAACCCCAGGACGGCCTGCAGGCCAAGTTCAGCGTCTATCACGGCGTGGCCTGCGGCCTGACGGTGGGCCAGGCAGGTGAGCATCAGTACGACGACGCGTTTGTCAATCGCGATGACCTGGTGGCCCTGCGGCGCAAGGTGGTGGCCACCGTGGACGACGGCATCGACGAATCCAGTGCCGATGTGACCGTCCACCTCAACGACGGCAGCACCCGGCACCTGTTTGTGGAACATGCCATCGGCTCGCTGCACAACCCGCTGACCGATGCCATGCTCGAAGCCAAGTTCCACGGTCTGGCCGACCCGGTGTTGGGTGCAGACGCCAGCAGCGCCTTGATGGCCCGCGCATGGCGTCTGGGGCGGCTGGACTCTGTGGCCGACCTCCACAGCAGATAATCTACAAATAAATGCGATTTTTTCCGATACAGCATGCCAACATTCAGCTTCGATTTCAATAGCAAGACCGCCGTCGTCACGGCCACCAGCGGCATTGGCCTGGCCATCGCGCGGGCGTTGCACGACGCCGGTGCCCGCGTGATCTGCGCTGGCCTGCCGCCGCAGGATCCAGCAGCGCTGCAGGGCCTGGACTGCCGGATGCTGGATGTGACGCAGAACGATCAGGTCAAGGCCCTGTTTGGCAGCTTGCCGCGGCTCGACATCCTCATCAACGCGGCCGGCATCAACCGCCGGTTGGCCGAACACGACCCCGAGGTGTTTGAGCGGGTGGTCGATGTCAACCTGCATGGCACCATGCGCTGCTGCCAGGCCGCCAAGCCCTTGCTGCTGGCGTCCCGGGGTGCGGTGGTCAACATTGCGTCCATGCTCAGTTTTTTCGGTGCGGCGCATGCCCCCGGTTACGCTGCCAGCAAGGGCGGCGTGGCGCAGTTCACCAAAAGCCTGGCCAACGCCTGGGCGGCGGACGGCGTGCGCGTCAACGCCATCGCCCCCGGCTATGTCGAAACCCAACTGACGCAGGCGCTGTGGGAAGACCCGGCCCGCAGCAGCAGCATCCAGTCGCGCATCCCGTTGGGCCGATGGGCCCAGCCGCAGGACATGACGGGGCCGACGCTGTTTCTGTGTTCTGACGCCGCTGCCTATGTCACCGGGGCCATCCTGCCGGTGGACGGAGGTTATCTTGCCTACTGAACCGTCTGCCGCAGACTCCGGCCGCATGCCCTATCAGCTGCCCTTCCCGCCCGAGGCGGCGAAGGAAATCGTCGTTGGCAGCGCCCTGCCGGACGACGAGCGCGTCTGGGTGCCGCAAGCGCCGGACGTGTGGTTCCGGCCGCTGTGCCTGCATGCGTCGCAAGGTTACTGGGTCAACCTGCTGCGCGTGCGCAAGGCTGGCGTACTGAGCCGCCACCGCCACCCCGCCCCTGTGCACGGCCTCGTGCTGCGGGGCCAGTGGCATTACTTGGAGCACGACTGGGTGGCCACCGAGGGCAGTTATGTTTTCGAGCCACCCGGCGAAACACACACCCTGGTCGTGCCCGACCACGTGCCTGAGATGGTGACGATGTTCCACATCACCGGCGCCATGATTTACGTGGACCCCTGGGGCGCGCAGACCGGCTTTGAGGACGTTTTCAGCAAGATCGCCATGTGCCGCAAGCACTATGCGGCCTGCGGGCTGGGTGAGGAGTTTGTGGATCAGTTCATCCGCTGAGCGGTACAGACAAGCTAGCTTGGCCCCAGTCCGCGCAGCCGCTGGCTGGGCAACACCACGTTGCGCTGCAGCCAGGTCCGCAGTCGCAGGGCATCGCCGTCCATGCGACGATCCAGCAGGCTGACGAGCGCTTCGGCCAGCAGTTCGGCCTGTCCGGTCTCTTCATCCTGCCGCCATTGCCCGGGGTAGGTGGCCGCCAGCGTTTGATCGCTCGATCGAATTTCCACCAGCTTGCGCACATCCTCCAGGCTCACCCAGCGGCGCAGATCTTCGCCCTCTTGGACGCGAATCTTCATACCCCGAAAGACGTAGTGCTTGCCGTGTTCGGGCAACCAGATGTGTTCGCGCATTGCGAGCCAGCCGTTGCCCGCCAGCTTGACCAGGGGGCGGCGGATCAGGACGGCAAACAGGGGCGAAGTGGTGACCAGCACGACCAAGCCGAAGCGGTACCCCACCAGCGCGAAGCCAGCCAGGCACAGGACGATCTGCACCAGAGGGTCGCCGAGCCAGCGTTTCATCGGAATCTGCCGTTCTGCCATCCCGCGGAGGCATGCCGCAAGACACCCAGGGCGGCTGCCTCCGTGTCACCCGCCGCGTGAACCGATTTTTCGCAAGTTTGAGGCACAGCGCGCGGCTCCTTCTTTACCTCCGGCATCCGCCCTGGGTGCCTTACAACATGCAAAGCAAACTGAGTTTGTCGCACTCTTGAATGAACTCAAGCTGCCTCGCGCTCCTTCAGTGATTTTCCTTTGTTATCCCTCCAAGCGGTAAGTCCATTCGCATGGCCCCCATGGACAACCGCAGCCGCTGCACTTGGACTGGAGAACTCGACGTCTTTTTGAAACACCAACTTGCCATCGCTTTCAGCTAGAAGGCCGTCATCCTTCAGCCGCTGTCGGAGGTTGCGGGTCCAAGGCCATTTCTGGGATGAAGGACGTTCGATCAGCACAGCTCCCGATCCCCTGAGCACCAAGAACCCATTGGGCGTTGGATACCCATGCGCTCTGAGCCCTTTGATTTCGCATACCAATATTTCCTTTTTTGCATCTGTTTGCATGCCATACACAGGAACCAAGACTTCAACACCGAGGACTGGGAGTAGTTGCCCAATTTTCTCAAGAAAGACCTCCATCTCCCATCGGTCAGATTCTGGAAGCCTAGCGCCGCTGCTCTGTCCGTTCACCACCATCGCGCGGCCCGCTGTTCTTGCATCCGCTATAAGCTTCCCTTCTAGATAGCGAATGTGTGCTTTGGTAAGGTTTTCGTCTTTGCTAACAAAAAAAGTCACCTGACTCCAAAATTCCTTTTCGAGATGATCCTTAATCCTGCCTCTGATGGTCTCGGCTTCCCCAACGTATACGGCAAACCTACCGGAAGCAGGATCAATTCCGGTCAGCAAATAGACCCCGGATTTCTCAGATTCCTCGCGAGCAAGTAGCCCCTCAAACTCCGTCCGTGGGCCGGAAACCGCTTTGCCAGTCCAGTTTGACAACTCAGCCGTGCGAAGCCGCTTGGGATCGCCGTGGACGAGGAACAGCCGTATCGTGGTAGCGGTCATCGGTACAAATTTTTAATCAAACTATGCCAACTTGGAATTCTCTTTCATCGAGCAACCGATTGTTCGGTGGAAGGGAGTCACCGCACTGGAAGCCTCAGGGAGATCTATTCTTGAGCATCTCCCGCAGTTGCGCTTTGGCGATCTTTTCGAGCGTGGAGCGCGGGAAGTCCTCGATCAGGCGGATTTCTGCCGGCCGTTTGAAGTCCGCCAACTGGGCGGCACAGGCTGCCGCAGCGCGCGCCTGCAGGGCATCCAGGGCGTCCGCAGCCAGTGACGACAGCGCCCTGCCCTGCGCGCACTCGGCTGGGCGGATGAAGAGCACGGGCACTTCGTCCAGCATGGGGTGTTTTTGGGCGACAACGGCGCATTCATGCACACCGGGTATCTGCAGGACCACGCGCTCGATCTCCGAGGCAGCGACGTTTTCGCCCCCCACCTTGAGCATGTCCTTGTGGCGGTCGCCGAACTGCAGGCTGCCATCGGGCAGCACCTTGATCATGTCGCCGGTGTTGAACCAGCCTTCGGGGTCGAAGGCGTCGGCCGTGGCCTTGGCATTGCCGAGGTACTCCGCGAACAGGCCAAGGCCGCGCGTCTGCCGCACCCACAGGTGCCCGCTGCCGCCGGGCTCGATGGCGCGGCTGTCGCGCACGGGGCGAGCGTCGCTGTCCACCACGGCGATTTCATACTCCGGCGCCGGCCGGCCGATCGACAACGGCACATTGGGCAGATGGGGGTTGCCGACGATGCCGTGGGTGATGGTCTCGGTCATGCCCCACCAGCCCATGGTCTTGACGCCGAAATGTGCGTCGGTCGGCGGATCGTTCACGGCGCTGCCCCACTGGCGGTAATGGTGGGCGGCCGGCTTGTCCTGCGCCATCAAGGCCTTCACGCAGAACGGGATCAGCGACACCCAGGTGCAGCGGTGTTGCAGCGACATAGCCCAGAAGCGGCTGGCCGAGAAGCGGGGCTGTACGACCACCGTGCCGCCTGCCCACAGCGTGGCCAGCACCGAATAGGCCTGCGCGTTGGTGTGGAAGAGCGGCAGGAAGGTGAGGTGGACGTCCGTAGCGCGCAGGTCTTCGTGCGTGGCATTGACACGTGCCCCCCACAGCGCATTGGCATGCGTCCACAAGACTGCCTTGGGCCGCGACGTGGTGCCGCTGGTGAACTGCACGCTGCACGGGGCCAGGGGGTTGGGTGGGCGTTGCGGCAGCGGCGCAAGCTGGCCGAAGTCGTCAATGGCGTCGAACCACTGCGCGGGCTCCACGGGTGCTGCGGGCGGGTCGCCGTTGTCGTGCGCCGTGACGGCCATCCAGCGCAGACCTTTGCAGCTCTGCGCCACGAGGGGCGCAAACCTGGGTTGCGTGATGGCTGCCACCGCACCGACGTGGTCCGCAAAATACGCCAGATCGTCCGCCACGCTGCGCGCGTTGGTCGTTACCGCCACCACGCCCGCCCAGGCGCAGGCATACCAGGCCAGCAAAGCCTCAGGGCAGTTGTCCAAATGGATCAACAGGGCGTCGCCAGGCTTCAGGCCCCGGCGCACCAGGCCGGCCGCGAGGCGCTGCACGCGGTCCACGAACTGCCCGTAGGTCCAGGTCTGCACCGCGCCATCCGGGGGCGCCCACACCAGGAAGGCATGGTCGCGCCGGGTGGCCGCGCGCTGCGCGAGCAGCCAGGGCAGGTCCATGCCGCTGAAGGGATGCGGCGTGCCAGGCCGCAGCACCAAGCCGCTCACGGCTGGGCCTTGGGTGTGGCGGGTACCGTCTGCCCGGTGGCCGGGTCGAAGGCCGGCCCGATCTTGAAGATGCCGCTGATGCGGGCGACCGGTTCCAAGCTGTGCCCCTCCCCGGCCATCAGCATGCCCTGCATGAAGATCATGCTGCGCGTCGCCTTGATGACCGTGGCCTGCCCTTGCACCCAGTCACCCAACCGCGCCGAGGCCACATAGTCGACCTGCAGGTTGATGGTGGGCAAAAAGCGGTTCTTGGCGGCTTCCGACCCCACATGGGCACACACCGCGCAGACCATGTCGGCCAGCGTGGCCAGCATGCCGCCGTGGCACCAGCCCAGCGGGTTGCAATGGCGTTCTTCGACGCGGAAACCCAGCACCAGTTGGTCGCCGTCACGCCGGTAGTAAATGGGGCCATTTGTCTTCATGAAACCGTCGCCCAAATGGCGAAGCTTGAAGCCTTCCGGGGCAGGGGTGGGGGTCATCACATCAGATCCTTCGGGTCATTGAAATGCGCTTCCACGTCGGAGGGCAACAGCTGGATGCTGGCACGCAGGCCGGGTACAGCGCTCATCAGCGCCTGCTCCACGCTGGTGCGTAGCGCAGCGGCGCGGGTGAGGGTCCAGCCGCCCGGCATGTGCATGTGCAGATCGACAAAGCGCCGCTGCCCCGCCTTGCGGGTATGCAAATGGTCGAATCGGACGATCGGCACGCCCTCCCGCCCATGGGCGAACCCCTGCAACACGTCGTGCACCTGCGCCAGCACCTCGGGCTCCACCGCCTGGTCCATCAGCCCCTGGCTGGACCGCCACAGCAGTTGCCAGCCTTCACGCAGGATGTTGAGCGCCACGCCAACCGCCACCATTGCGTCCAGCCAGAGCCACCCGGTCCCCGCCACCAGCGCGATGCCGACGACCACGCCGGCGGACGTCCACACATCCGTCACCAGGTGCCTGGCATCGGCTTCGAGCGCCACAGAGCGGTGATCGCGCGCGGCGCGGAACATCACCCAGGCCAGGCCACCGTTCAGCGCCGAGCTGAACACCGACAGGGCCAAACCCCACCCGACCTGTTCGATCGGCTGTGGATGCCACAGGCGCGTGGCAGCCACCCACAGGATGCCCAGGGCCGCCGCGATGATGAGCACGCCCTCAAAGCCCGATGAAAAATACTCCGCCTTGTGATGCCCATAGGGGTGGTCCTCATCGGCCGGACGGGCGGCGACCGTCACCATCACCAGGGCAAAAACCGCGCTGGCCAGATTGACCAGCGACTCCAAGGCGTCGGACAGCAGCCCGACCGAGCCCGTCAGCCACCATGCCCCGGTCTTGAGAGCGATGGTGGTCAACGCGGCTGCTATGGACCAGCGCAGCAGGGTGGCAGGAGTGAGACTCATGGGGAACCCATTGTGGCAAATGGAATCGAACCCGGACACTTGTCGCCCCAACAGGCCCCCCGATGACTCCCCAACACGCTTCAGCACGCCACTCGTTCCTCGTTGTTCTGGTGGTTTGCGGATGCCTAGCGTTCTCCTTGCCCACCCAGGCTCAGGTCGGCCCCACCCTTGCCGAGGCTGCCGCCTTTGTGGGTCTGCACGCCGCGGCGCATCGCGGGGATGTGGCCCTGATTGGCCAGATGGCGGCCGCCAAAGTCGATCTCAACGCCCGCGCCAGCCATGGCCGCACAGCGGTGCACGTGGCTGCGTTCGCCCGTCAGCGCGAGGC
>JBDKJB010000052.1:0-7718 GCA_039796835.1 Pseudomonadota bacterium
CTTCGCCCTGGTGCTGCTGGCCGACGATATCAACCGCGCCAGCCCCAAGACGCAAAGCGCCCTGCTCGAAGCGATGGAAGAAAAGCAGGTCTCGGTGGAGGGTGAAACCCGCCCGCTGCCCGAGCCCTTCTTCGTCATCGCCACGCAGAATCCGCATGATCAATTGGGCACCTACGCGCTGCCTGAATCCCAGCTGGACCGCTTCCTGATGCGCATCAGCCTGGGCTACCCCGACCGGGCGGCCGAACGTTCGCTCCTGGCTGGTGAAGACCGCCGCGACCTGGTGGCCAGGCTACCGGCCCTGCTGCGTGCAGGTGAACTGCAGGCCTTGCAGGCCCAGGTGTTGCAGGTGCATGCGGCAGAGCCCCTGCTCAATTACGTGCAGGACTTGATTGCCGCCACGCGCAGCGGCCAATGGTTTCTGCAAGGACTGTCCCCCCGCGCCGGCATTGCCCTGTTGCGCGCCGCCAAAGCGCAGGCCTTGCTGTCGGGGCGCGACTACGTGGCCCCAGACGACGTACAGGCCATCCTGCCGCAGACCATCGCCCACCGCCTGATTCCGGTGGGGGACGCCGGGCGCGGGGCGGTCGAACAGGTGCGCGCCATGACAGATGCCGTTCCCTTGCCATGAGCTTTGCCTTGCGCCATCCTGTGCAGGCGACGCGACGGCGCTTTCGCCAATGGTGGCAGGCCCGCATCCCCCTGCGCGACAGCCAAGTGCTGACGCAGCGCAACGTCTACATCCTGCCCACCCGCCCCGGCCTGATGCTGGCGGCCACGTTGCTGGTGCTGCTGGTGGCGTCCATCAACTACCAGCTCAACCTCGGCTATCTGCTCACCTTCCTGCTGGCGGGCTGTGCAGCCGTGGGCATGCATGTCTGCCACAACACCCTGCGCGGGCTCACACTCAGCCTGATGCCACCGGCGCCACAGTTTGCCGGCACCAGCACCACGCTGTCGGTCAACCTGGTCAACGCCCGCCCCAGCGTGCGGCACGGCATTGGTCTGTCGCTGCTGGACGAAGACCGCTGGAGCTGGAGCGATGTGCCCCCCCAGGGCACCGCCACCGTGCATGTGGCCTTTCAGCCGGCCGCACGTGGCCTGCAGCCCGTGCCGGCCATCACCGCCGAGACCCGCTTTCCGATGGGTACGTTCCGTGTCTGGACCGTCTGGCGCCCTGCCAGCAGGGTGCTGGTCTATCCGGCACCTGAGGTGCATCCGCCACCACTGCCTGCAGGTGAACCCCGAAGCGGCGGCGTTGCGAAGCAGCGCCACCAGCAGCCCAGCGGTGAATTTGACGGAGTGCGCAGCTACCGGCGGGGCGATCCGCTCAAGCTGGTGGTGTGGAAGAAAGCTGCCAAGTCTGATGAACTCGTCAGCCGCGACACTGAACAGGTGCAGCGCCACGAGCTCTGGCTGGATGCTGCCCAGTGCGGGGCCCCCACCCGCGAGGCACAACTGTCCCGCCTGTGCGCCTGGGTGCTGCTGGCCGACAAGAACGGCCTGGATTACGGCCTGCGCCTGTACGGGCAGCTCATCCCTCCGGCCAGTGGCGAAGCTCACAAACGCCGATGCCTCGAAGCGTTAGCTATCATTTAAATAGCTGCATGAGCTCATTGAATATCGGAAAAATGGCATGAATGCCTTGCACCTCCAGGCTCAAGACCCGGTCTGGCAGCGGCTGGTGGCGCTGCCGCGCGACACCCGCGACACGCTGTTTCTGCTGGCCGTGATCGCCTGGTCCGTCCTGCCCCTGGCGGCACAGGTGCCGCTGTGGTGCAGCCTGCTGACGGCTGCGGTGCTGCTGCTGCGCGGCTGGCTGGCCTGGCAGGGGCGGCCCCTGCCGTCCAAATGGTGGCTGGCGGCGCTGCTGGCAGGGTCGGTGCTGGGCACCTGGCTGAGCTATCGCACCCTGCTGGGGCGCGACGCCGGGGTGACCCTGGTGGCGGTGCTGCTGGCACTCAAGACGCTGGAGCTGCGCGCCCGGCGTGACATCTTCGTCGTCTTCTTCCTTGGTTTCTTCGCGCTGCTGACGAATTTCTTCTTCTCGCAATCCCTGCTCACCGCACTGGCCATGTTGTTGGCCCTGCTGGGCTGGCTGACAGCCCTGGTCAACGCCCACATGCCGGTGGGCAAGCCGCCACTGTGGCAGGCCGCTCGCACCGCAGGCGGCATGACCTTGCTGGGCGCTCCGGTGATGGCCGCGCTGTTTGTGCTGTTTCCACGCGTGGCTCCGCTGTGGGGTCTGCCGTCGGACGCCATGAGCGGGCGCAGCGGCCTGTCGGCCCAGATGCAGGTCGGGCAGATCGCCAGCCTGGCGCTGGACGAAAGCATCGCCTTCCGGGTGCGCTTCGACGGCGACCGCCGGCCGCCGCCGCAGTCGATGTACTTCCGTGGGCCGGTGCTGTCGCTGTTTGACGGTCGGGCCTGGCTGCCCCTGTCAGGCAACCTGTCGGCGCGCTTCCAGGCACCCGCCCTGCTGCAGGTGGCGGGCCCTGCCACTGCCTACGAAGTGACGCTGGAGCCCCACAACCACCCCTGGGTCTATGTGCTGGACGCCGCTGCCCAGCCCCCGGATCTGCCCGGCCAGCGGCTGAGCATGACGCCTGAGCTGCAGTGGCTGTCGCCGCAGGTCGTGAGCGAGCTCACCCGCTACCGCGCCCAAAGCCACACCCAGTTCACGCATGGCCCGCTGCAGCGCACGGCCCCACTGGCCGCTTACACCCTGCTGCCGGGCAATTCGAACCCGCGCACCCTGGCCCTGGCCAACCAGATGCGGCAAGACCCGGACCTCAGCACCGCGCTGCGCCAGCGTGGCCCCGTGGCCTATGTCGATGCTGCCCTGGACCGCCTGCGCACGGGGGGCTACAGCTACACCCTGGAGCCGGGTGTGTATGGCCAGCACACAGCCGATGAATTCTGGTTCGACCGCAAAGAGGGTTTCTGCGAACACATTGCCTCCAGCTTTGTGGTGCTGATGCGCGCGCTGGACGTGCCGGCCCGCATCGTCACTGGCTACCAGGGGGGCGAGCGCAATCCGGTGGACGGCTTCTGGGTGGTGCGCCAGAGCGATGCCCACGCCTGGGCTGAGGTCTGGCTGCCCGGTCTGGGCTGGCAGCGGGTGGACCCGACCAGTGCCGTGGCGCCCGGGCGCACCGGTGCATTCAACCGCCTGGCCGCGCCCCAAGGCGTGATCGCCCAGGCGCTCAATGGCGCCTTTGGCACCGTCAGCCCCACCGCGCTGGCCCACCTGCGCGCCGCCTGGGAGGCCGTGAACAACCGCTGGAACCAGTGGGTGCTGAACTATTCGCAGAGCAAGCAGCTCAACCTGCTCAAGGACATTGGCTTCGAGTCCCCCAGCTGGGAAGACCTGATGGTCCTGCTGCTGGCCCTGCTGGTGGGTGCCAGCCTGGTCGGCAGCGTCTGGGCCTGGTGGGACAAACGCCGCCAGGACCCCTGGCTGGTCTTGCTGAAGCAGGCACGCCGCCGCCTGACACAGGCCGGCATGGCTCTGCCCGCCAGCGCCCCGCCCCGCACCCTGGCCGCTGCCCTGCCCATCGGCGACCCGGCCCATGCCCCTGCGCACGCCTGGCTGCTCCGGCTGGAAGCCTGGCGCTATGCACCAACCGTGGCCAGAGCCCATTCGCTCACAGCCCTGCAGGCCGAGTTCAAGCGCCTGGTGTGGCCCCCATCCGCCAGCGCCCCCGCCGTTGTGCCACCAGCTCCGACCATCCAGCCACCATGACCGCGCCACCTTGTGTTCGAATTCTGATTGCTATTTTTTTAATAGCTTTATGTGGCCATGCATACTCGGAAAAAGTCGCAAAACCTTCCAAAAAAAAGCCACAGACCGCTGTCAGGGCTGCCAAAGTGCAGGACGGAGGCAGCCTCATCGGAGAACGGGAAGATGCCATGCGCCTGGCCGACGACATCGCCGCCCGGCGCGACCTGGACCCAGCCTGGGTGCGCAGCACATTGGCCGGTGCGCGCATGCTGCCAGTGGTACAGCGGCTCATCGCGCCACCACCGCGCGGCACCGTCAAGAACTGGGCCGCCTACCGTGCCCGCTTTGTCGAGCCCATCCGCATCCAGGCTGGCGTGCGTTTCTGGCAGGCCCAGCGCGACTGGCTGGCCAAGGCCGAGGCCGAATACGGCGTGCCGGCCGAGATCATCGTCGGCATCATCGGCGTGGAGACCATCTATGGCCAGCAGACCGGCAATTTCCGCGTGATCGACGCGCTGGCCACGCTCACCCTGGCGTTCCCCACCAGCCACCCCCGCTCCACCGAGCGGCAAACGTTCTTTCAGGGTGAGCTGGAGCAGTTCCTCAGCCTGTGCCAGCGCAGTGGCATCGAGCCCCACAGCCTGTTGGGCAGTTTTGCCGGAGCCATGGGTCTGCCACAGTTCATGCCCTCCAGCTGGGTGAAACACGCGGTGGACTTCGACGGCGACGGCAAGGTGGACCTGTTCAACAGCCCGGCCGACGTGATCGGCTCGGTGGCCAACTACTTCAAGGCCTATGGCTGGACGCCTGGCCAGCCCACGCACTACCCGGTCACCTTCGACAAGGCCACGCTGGACCTGGACACCCTGCTCGCCCCGGACATTCTGCCCAGCTTCACCCAGGCCAGCTTTGCCGCCAAGGGCGCTCTGCTGCCCGCTGGCGTGCAGCACGATGGCCCGCTGGCACTCGTGGAGCTGCAAAACGCCCAAGCCCCTGCCAGCTTCGTGGCCGGCACGCAGAACTTCTACGTCATCACCCGCTACAACTGGAGCAGCTACTACGCGATGGCGGTGATCGAAGTGGGCGCGGCGGTGGCGAAATTGGGGTCAGATCCCAATAACCGGGGGTCGCAAGGGGAGATGCGAACTCGGTAGACGGGACACCGCCCCGGTTTCGGAAGTGCTTGCCGCCGTGCCTTTGGGGAAATTTCAAGTACTTTGACGAGTTTTCCCGAATAATGTTGCCGCCAATTAGCTAGTGATTAGATAGCTATTTGACTGCCGCAACCTGGCCATCTGAACGCCCGGTCCTACTTCTTGCGGAACGGGGCTTGCGAACCAGCCGCAATTCGAGCCTGCACCCCAACGCCTCTGCATATCTGGACAGCGTGGCCAGCGAGGGGGAGTGCTTGCCACTGCCAGACTCCATCCGCGCCACCGCAGATTGCGTGGTGCCGATCTTCTGCGCCACCTGCGCCTGTGTGAGCCCTTGCGCCGCGCGAGCATTCAGGAATTCATCCAGAAGCGCAAACTCATCGCCCAGCTTTTCAAATTCGGCTTTGACATTCGCGTTGCCGAGCGCTTGGGCACGCAATTGCTTATGTGTCAGCATCTTTCCACTCCTTCAAGCGCTTGCGCGCGACAGCCAACTCTTTGGACGGGGTTTTGTCCGTCTTTTTCACAAACTGATGAAGCATGACGATTTGCCGCCCCACCAAAGTGCAGTAAAACACCCGCCCAATGCCTTCACGGGACTTCAAGCGGAGTTCGAACAAACCTGCGCTCATCGCTCGTGTGTGGGGCATCCCCAAATCGGGACCAAATTCCAGCATCCGATCGGTGCATTGAAAGTACCTGGCCAAAATTCCTGCGGGTAATGCAAGCACCTCGGTTTGCAGCTTTTCGCTGTGGTATCTGATCTCCCAAATCATGCTTCAATATAGCATATTTGTGATATCTCGAAGACCATGGCGCATGCTGGCGACGCGGACAACACCTCCATCACGGCACCCGATGGTGCCAATACCGTTTGCGCCGTTGGCGCTCGCAGATCACAGTCTCAGGAGTCGCGCTGTTCCACTCGGCAGCCCCGCAATGGGGTGAGTCAAACACCCGGATCTGCCGGGCTTCGTAGCGCTCCAGCACCTCTGCGGCCGGGTGGCCAAACCGGTTGCGGTAGCCGTTCTGGATGAGTGCGATGCGGGGCTGCACGGCATCCAGAAACGCATCACTGCTCGAGGTCTTGCTGCCGTGGTGCGGCACCAGCAGCACCTGGGCACGCAATGCGGCGCTGTTGGCCATTGCCGCCAGGCTGGCCTCCTGGTCACGTTCGATGTCCCCCGTGAGCAAGGCTGTTTGTTGCCCGTTGGAGATGCGCAGCACGCAGCTTTGGGCATTGCTTTTGCGCTGACCCGTCGGGTCTGGCTCCTGCGGGTGCAGGATCTCGAAATCCACACCATCCCAGCGCCAGCGTTGCCCGGCGCGGCAGGCCTGCAGGGGACGCAGTTGGGCCAGTTCGTGGGTTTCAGGCAAAGAGGCCAGGAGCTGTGCCTGCGGTTGCTGGGCCAGCACGGCGGCGGCGCCACCGGTGTGGTCGATGTCCCTGTGGCTCAGCAGCAGCGTGTCTACCCGCAGGTTGAGCGCGCGCAAAAGCGGCACCAGCACACGGTGGCCAGCGTCGCTCTCCTGGCTGTAACGGGGTCCGGCGTCGTACACCAGCGCATGCTTGCGTGTCTGCACGATCACGGCGTTGCCCTGCCCCACGTCGGCCGCCAAAAGGCTGAACTGCCCCTCAGCCGGGCGCGGTGCCTGGTACAACAACACCGGGAACAGCAGCGGCACGGCCAGCGCGCGGTGGACCCAGGGCAGGGGCAGAACCAGCCAAACTCCGGCCAGCACCGCCATGAGGGCCATGCCCAGCGGTGGCTGTGCCACCTGCAGGGTGGCCCCGGGCAGCGCGGCCATCCCCTGCAAAACCACAGCCATGCCTTCCACACCCCAGGCAGCCGCCTGCCACAAGGGCGCAACCACCACCCCGGCCATGGCCAGCGGCGTGACGATGAGCGTCACCCAGGGGATGGCCAGCAGATTGGCCACCAGGCCGATGACCGACACCTGGCCAAACAGCAACAGGCTCAAGGGTGCCAGGGCCAGGGTGATGGTGAGCTGCTCGCGCAGCATCTGCCACCCATTGGCGCGCCAGTCGCCCGCACCCGGTTCTGCCGATCCACTGGCGAAGAGGACCCCCACCGCCACAAAACTGAGCCAGAAGCCCGCCTGCAACAGCGCGAACGGGTCCACCGCCACCACCACAGCGCAGGCCAGCAGCCACACCAAGGGCCAGGGCCAGCGCCGTCCTGAAAGCCGCAGCAGCACGGCCGTGGCCAGCATCAGCACGGTGCGCTGCGCCGGCAAGCCCCAGCCGCTGAACAGGGCATAGGCGGCGGCCAGCATCAACCCGCCCCACAAGGCCGCACTCGGCGCAGGGTGCCACAGGCACAGCCGGGCTGATCGCCGCCAGCCCCAACCCACCAGCGCCGTGGCGGCCCAGGCAAACATGGTGATGTGCAGGCCCGAAATGCTCATCAAATGCGCCACGCCCGTGGCTCGGAACACGTCCCAGTCGGCACGCTCGATGGCGTTCTGATCGCCCGTCACCAGCGCAGCCACCACGCCCGCCGCCGCACGCTGCTGCGGCACCGCGGCCAGGATCGCATCGCGCACCTGCTGCCGCGCCCGTTCGACCGGATGCAGCCAGGTGCTGCCCAAACGCTGGGGAGCAGGACTTTTGGCACCATCGCGCACATAGGCGCTGGCTTGCAGGCCCTGTTCACGCATCCAAAGCTCGTAATCGAAACCATGCGGATTCATGCCCCCGTGGGGAGCCTTGGGCCGGATGCTGAACTGCCAGCGCTCTCCCGCCTGGACACGGGGCTGACTGGCACCGCCAGCGGCGGCGTACCAACTGAGCTGAATATGCCTTGGCAAGGGGCCTG
>JBDKJB010000053.1:0-7669 GCA_039796835.1 Pseudomonadota bacterium
TCGCCGTCATGGTGCTGCATGAAAAACTGAGCCCGGCCCGGATGGCCGGATTGGCCTTGATCGTCATCGGCGATCTGGTCGTCGGTGGTGCCAGCCTGCTGAAGGCGTTTGAGGGCGGCAGCGCGGCGTGGCGCGGCGACCTGATGTTCATGGTGGCAGCGCTGTGCTGGAGCTGCTACACCGTGGTGGCGCGCAAATTTGCGATGGACGCGATCCGTGCCACGGCGGCCATCACCGTGTTTGCTGCTTTCACCTTCCTGCCGCTCTACGCCCTGGCGGCCAGCCTGGGCTGGGTGCACAGCCGGTTCTGGCAGGCGCCGGTGAATGACATCCTGTTCCAGATGTTCTTCCAGGGCTGTGGCTCCGTCGTGGTGTCGGGCATCACCTTTACGCGGATGGTGGAGTATTTTGGTCCGGTGCGCACGACCATGTTCACGGCCGTGGTGCCTGGATCCTCTGCGTTGGGAGCGGTGTATTTCCTCGGCGAACCGCTCACCTGGAACCTCTGGTTGGGATTGCTGCTGGTGACGGTGGGCATTCTGTTTGGGGTGTTGCGGTTCGGGGGCAAGGCATGAACATCCTGGCGCTGGACACCAGCACCGAAACCCTGTCGCTGGCGTTGCAATGCGACATCGGGGGGCAGTCGCAGGTCCTGCAGTTCGAAGGCCCGGGTGCGGCCCAGTCTTCTGCCAGCCTCATCCCCGGTGTCGAGCGTCTGCTGGCACAAGCCGGGCTGCGCGTGGCAGACCTGGATCTCATCGCCTTTGGCCAGGGGCCGGGCAGCTTCACCGGGCTGCGCACCGCCTGCGCGGTGGCCCAGGGCCTGGCCTACCCGTCCGGCGTTCCCGTGCTGCCTGTGAACACTCTGCTGGTGGTGGCAGAGCAATCGCGGCGTCTGCAGGGCCGGTCTGCCGAGGCAGACTGCACCGTACTGGCCGTGCTCGATGCGCGCATGGGCGAGGTCTACGCAGCCGCCTGCCATCGCCGCAACGGGGTGTGGCAGTTGCATGGCGATGTGAGCTTGGCGCAGCCACAGGAGCTGGACCTTCCGCCGGGCACGCACTGGCTGGCCGGGAATGCGTTTGCCAGCCATGGCGACACGCTGCCGGGCGCTGCCCTACCGCGGGTGGACTGCCTGCCGACAGCCCCTGCCATGCTGCGACTGGCCACAAGCGGGTGGGCTGCCGGGCAGGCCCTGAGGGCGGCAGAGGCCCTGCCGCTGTATGTTCGGGATAAAGTCGCCAAGACCACCCAAGAGCGCCTGCTCGACAAAAAGCATCCTCTGCCATGACTGCCCCGGCCCTGTCTGCCCCGCCCGAGTTTGTGGCGCTCACGCCGGCCAGCGTGCAGGCCCTGGATGAGCTCATGGTCATCGAAGAGCAGGCCTATGGGTTTCCCTGGACCCGACGCAACTTCGAAGATGGGTTGCGCAGTGGCTACAGTGTGCAGTGCCTGATGTGTGGCGCAGAGCTCCTGGCCTATTACGTGGCCACGGCGGGGGTGGACGAGGTGCATCTGCTCAACCTGACCGTGGCCCCTGCGCACCAGCGGCGCGGCCATGCCGTCACCTGCCTGCGGCATCTGACCGAATGGGCGCATCAGGATCTGCTGGCTCTGCGGGTGTGGCTGGAGGTGCGTGCCGGCAATGTGCGCGCTTTCCAGGTCTATGAGCGCTTTGGCTTCCAGGGCGTGGGCTTGCGCAAGGCCTATTACCCCAACGGGACGCAGCCGCGCGAAGATGCAATCGTCATGAAACTCGATCTCCAGTGGGCCCCATGAGCCTGGACCTTGACGAGCGCCAACGTGCCATGCTCGCTGAGATGGGCGTGCGGGTCTGGGCGCCTGAACGGCCTGCAGTGGTGATGCCGGTGGCACCCCCCACTGCGCCGGCAACAGCCCCTGAACGTTTCGCCCCGCCCCCGCAACCGGTGGCCCTGGTCTCCCGGGTCGGGGCGGTGGGCGATTTGAACTGGGCCGATCTGCAGGACACCGTCAAGGGCTGCCGCGCCTGTGGCCTGTGCGAGGGCCGGCAGCACACTGTGTTTGGCGCGGGGCCGACGGGCGCCAACGGTCAACCCCCCCGGGTGGACTGGCTGGTGGTGGGTGAAGCGCCGGGAGAACAGGAGGACTTGCGGGGCGAACCCTTTGTCGGTCAGGCCGGCAAGCTGCTGGACAACATGCTGCTGGCAATTGGCCTGAAGCGGACGGAGTCGGTGTTCATCGCCAATGTCATCAAATGCCGTCCGCCGCACAACCGCAACCCCGAGTCCGCAGAAATCGCGCAATGTTCGCCCCTGCTGCACCGCCAGATTGCGCTCCTGCAGCCCAAAATCATCCTGGGGCTCGGGCGGTTTTCGGTCAACACCCTGCTCGCTGCGACGGTGCCGGACGTGGAAAAAATGCCGCTGGGCCGCCTGCGCGGACAGGTGCATCGTTACCTGCCTCCCGGTGAGGTGGGTGGGGCCGGCATTCCCGTCGTCGCCAGCTACCACCCAGCCTACCTGCTGCGCAACCTGCCTGAAAAAGCCAAATCCTGGGCCGACCTGGTGCTGGCCGTGCAGACGCTGAAAGACAGCAGCTGATCAGGCCCGACGTGGTAACAAAACGCTGGCAATGGACACCACCATCAGGGCCACCGCCGCCCAGTCCTGCCACTTGAGCATTTCTCCCAGCCACCAGGCGCCACTGAACACCCCCAGGATGGGGATCATCATCACGCTCAGCGTCGAAGCCAGAGGAGGCAGGCTGCGTGCCAGGTAGAACCACGCTGCCTGCGAAAAGGCGTAGATGAGGATGCCGTTGAAAGCGATGCCGATCCAGTTCACGCCCGCAGGCATGCGCCACAGGTGACGCTCGAAGATGAAGGCGCAGGCCACCATGGCCACCAGCGTCATCGCGGTCATCCAGAAGACGATGGTCAGCGTCGATTCCTGGATGGGCGTGCGGCGCAGCCGATGTGTGCCCAGGGCCCAGGCCGCGGCGGCAACCAGCGCCAGCCCCACCCCGACGGGTTGGCCTGACAACTGGGTGATTTCATGCCACAGCAGGAGCAGCACTCCCACGGTTGCTGCCCCCACACCCAGCCAGGCGCGCGGGGACAAGGCGTTGCCGAACAACCAGGCCCCCAGGATCGCTGAAAAAATCGGCATGGTGTACCCCAGGATGGCAGCCCGGCCGCTGCTCAGGGCTTTCACAGCCAGAATGATCAGACCGTGCCAGAGCACCATGTTGAGCATGCCCAACTCAAACACTTCGCGCCAGTGCTCGCGCGGGATGCGGAAACCCACCTTCAGGCGCCACAGCACCCCTGCAAACAAGGGCAGGCCGATCAGCGCACAGATGGCACGAAAGGTCAGCGGCGGGTAGTCCTGCACCCCCAGTTTCATGATCGGCCAGTTGATGCCCCACACGATGGTGAGCAAAATCAGGACGACCCATTGACGTTGCGACAGCTGGTGCATGCGCTGCATTGTCCGCGCAATAAAATTGACCCATGGAATTCCTGGCCAAGCTGGGCGCGGCAGAGCGCCAACACACCTCGATGCTCTGCGTGGGCCTGGACCCGGAGCCTGGCCGCTTTCCGGGAGCCTGGAAGGGCGATGCCAGCCGCATCTTTGATTTTTGCGCCGCCATCGTCGATGCCACGGCCGACCTGGCCAGCGCGTTCAAGCCGCAGATCGCCTACTTTGCAGCGCACCGCGCCGAAGCACAGCTGGAGCGCCTGATGGAACACATGCGCCGTGCCGCGCCTCAGGTGCCCGTCATCCTGGACGCCAAGCGCGGCGACATCGGCAGCACCGCTGAGCAGTACGCCATCGAGGCCTTCGAGCGCTATGGTGCAGATGCCGTGACCCTGTCGCCGTTCATGGGTTTCGATTCCGTGGCCCCGTACCTGAAATTCCATGGCAAGGGGGCCTTTCTGCTGTGCCGCACCTCCAATCCCGGTGGTGACGACTTGCAAAACCAGCGTCTGGCCTCGGTCGAGGGTCAGCCTTTGCTGTATGAGCATGTGGCCCGCCTGGCCCAGGGGCCCTGGAACCTGAACGGTCAGTTGGGACTGGTGGTGGGAGCAACCTATCCGGCGGAGATTGAGCGTGTGCGCGCCATCGCGCCGACCCTGCCGCTGCTGATCCCGGGGGTGGGGGCGCAGGGCGGCGACGCAGCGGCCACCGTCAAGGCGGGGTTGCGGGCCAGCGGAACCATCATCGTCAATTCGTCCCGCGCGATCCTGTACGCCAGTTCGGGTGATGATTTTGCCACCAAGGCCCGCGCAGAAGCCCTGAAAACTCGTGATCTTCTGAATTTACATCGATCATCGGAAAATTTTCGATAAAAGATATAAATAATTAGCTATTGTATCAGTAGCTGATTTGTATATTTTAAGATTTAAAAATATCGTAAAAATTCAAATCAACGCGTTTCACAGATCATTCAGAGCACACTGAACGGCCGTGGCAAACGTCGCGTCGCTGCCCAGATCCTGCGCCAGCAGCAGGCACAGCTTGGTGAGAAAGAGCTCCGACTTGTCTGGCCCTGCACGGTCCAGGGCCTGGGCCAGGGTGTCGTAAACGGTTTCGAGCTGGGCTGTGGTCAAGGTGGACATGGTTGCATTCCTACAGAGCCAGCGCCCGGCGCAGGGCGGCATACAAGCGTGGGGCGTCGAGCCTGCGCCAGCGGGCGCACAGGTGTTGGTCGGGGCGAAACAGCAGGGCTGCGCCTCGGTGGCCTGTGCCATATGCCGCCGCCAGGGCCTGCACGGCTTGCGGGGCCGTCGGCTGCAGCACGGTGAGCACATTGCCGGCAGCGCGCAGCGAAGCGATCACGGCATCGATGGCAACGCCTTCTGCAACCCTGTGTCGCTGAGGACCGATCAGCAACAGCACGAAGCCCGGGCCGCTGTGATCCATCAAAAAATCATCAGGGCCCAGCTTCACATTCACCATGGGTTCGCCGCAGGCCAGGCCAACGGCGAGCGATGTGCGGTCGTCGTCCACAGCGTTCAAGGGTGAGTCCAGGTAGGCGTGGGCGCGGGACGTGCGCCAGTGGTACAGGGGCCGCACAAAGGCCTGGCTGAGCGACAGCGACAGCACGGCGTCACGCAGCAGGCGGTAGCCCCGCGTGGGCGGCGTCATGAAGCGGGTGCTCTTGCCGGCTTCTTCGACAATCTCGCGCGCCGCGGCGACGCGCTCATGGGAATAGCTGTCCAGTAGCCGGGGTGGGGCCTGCCCTTGCACCACCTTGGCCAACTTCCAGGCCAGGTTTTGCACATCCTGAAAGGCAGTGTTGGCCCCCCGCACACCAAAGATCGGCAGAAGGTGCGCGGCATCCCCGGCAAACAGGACACGGCCGTGCTGGTAGCGCGGCAGGGTGAGCGCCCGGGCGGAATAGACGCTCGACCAGTCCAGCTCCCAGGGCAGGCCACCCTGGCCGATCATGTCCAGCTGCGCCTGGATGCGCGTGTGCAATGAGGCGGGTGACAACGCCTCGTCCACCGATTCATCGGGCCCGAGCTGGTAGTCGATGCGCCACATGTCACCCGGCTGGCGGTGCATCAGCACCGTGTTGCCCGGATTCCAGACCGGGTCGAAAAAGGCCAGCCGTTCCGTGGGCAGCGGCAGCCGGATGCGGATGTCGGCAATCACGAAGCGGCCTTCGTAGCTGCTGCCCTCCAGTTTGAGATTCAGCAGCGCACGCACACTGGACCGGGCACCGTCACAGGCCAGCACGTAGCGCGCACGCTGGGTGTACAGCCCCTGCGGGGTGTCGACCTCGACGCAGGCGTCGCCCACATGGCTGGCATCCCCCTCTGAGCCGGCCTGCGTCAGAGCCACCAGCTTGTGGCCCCAGCGCATGTCGATGAGTGGCTGAGCCGATACCTGCTCCAGCAGAGCCTCTTCGAGGTACTGCTGCTGCAGGTTGTTCATGGGCGCAAACCGGTCGCCCTCGGGCCAGGGACCCTCCATGCGGAACACCCGCTGGCCCCGGTAGTAGGAGTTGCCAAATTGCCAGGGCAGGCTGCGTTGCAGCATGGAGGCAGTGGCCCCCGCCTGCTGCAGGATCTCCATCGAACGGCGGGTGAACACAATCGCGCGACTGCCTTCGCACACCTGGAGCTCGGGTGACAGCACCGTCACCCGCACGCCAGAACGTGCCAGCAGCAGAGCCGCCGTCAGGCCGGCCGGCCCGGCGCCCACCACCATCACGGGCACCACGCCCGGATCGGCCGGGCGTGGAGTCGGCACCTGCACCTGATACTGAAAATAGATCGACGGACGCGGCTTGGCAAGCGGCTGGTGCATGCCCCATTCTGCCGTGGTCTTTGCCACAATGCCGTCATGAGCACTGCAGCCTTCGCCCGATACCCCAGCCTTGTGGGCAAACGCGTTTTCATCACGGGCGGGGGCAGTGGCATTGGCGCCGCCATGGTGGAAGCGTTTGCCGATCAGGGTGCTCGGGTGGCGTTTGTCGACTTTGACGCGGCGCCCAGCCAGGCCCTGGTGGAGGCGGTGGCTGCCCGGGGCCACACCGAACCCTGGTGGAAGCTGTGTGATGTCCGCGATGTGCCTGCCTTTCAGGCTGCCATGCAGGAAGCCCATGCTGCCTGTGGCGACTTCGACGTGCTGGTGAACAACGTGGCGCGCGATGACCGCCACACGGTCGAAGAGGTCACGCTGGAGTACTACGACGAACGCATGGCCACCAACCAGAGGCCGGCCTTCTTTGCCATCCAGTCCTTGGTGCCGGGCATGAAACGGCGCGGCGGCGGTTCGATCATCAACATGGGTTCCACGGGTTGGCAGAGCAAGGGCAGCGCGTTTCCGCTGTATTCGATCGCCAAGTCGTCGGTAAATGGCCTGACGCGCGGGCTGGCTGGTGCGCTGGGGCCGCACCGCATCCGCATCAACACGGTCAGCCCCGGCTGGGTGATGACCGAACGGCAGCTCAAGCTGTGGTTCACGGGAGAGGAAAGCGAACAGTCCATCCGTCAGCACCAGTGTCTGCCCGACAAGATGCAGGCAGGCGACATTGCGCGCATGGTGCTGTTTCTGGCCGCCGATGACTCGGCCCTGTGCACCGCGCAGGAATTCAAGGTGGATGCAGGCTGGAACTAGGCGCCGCCGCGAGCTCAGGCCGTGAGCAGGCGGCGCAAATATCGCCCTGTATGGCTGGCCTCATTGCTGGCCAGATCTTCAGGTGTGCCCACCCCCACCACCTGGCCGCCACCGGCGCCTCCTTCGGGCCCCATGTCGACCAGCCAGTCCGCGGTCTTGATGACGTCCAGGTTGTGCTCGATCACCACAATGGTGTTGCCCGCATCGCGCAGGGCGTGCAGCACCTTCAGCAGCAGCTGAATGTCGGCAAAGTGCAGGCCAGTGGTGGGCTCGTCCAGGATGTAGAGGGTGCGGCCTGTGTCCCGCTTTGAAAGCTCCAGCGAGAGCTTGACGCGTTGCGCTTCGCCGCCACTCAGAGTGGTGGCCGACTGCCCCAGGCGGATGTACGACAGGCCCACATCCAGGAGCGTCTGCAATTTGCGCGCGATGGTCGGCACGGCACCCAGGAACTCATGCGCCGCTTCGACGGTCATGTCCAGGATCTGGGCGATGTTTTTGCCTTTGTACTGGATGTCCAGCGTTTCCCGGTTGTAGCGCTGGCCGTGGCAGACATCGCA
>JBDKJB010000054.1:0-7601 GCA_039796835.1 Pseudomonadota bacterium
GGCATGAGCCCCGGCATCCGCACCGTGCAGGCCGGGCAGACTCGCTGTCTCCACCAGAATGCCACCGAGCTTGCGACCCTGACTGCCCGTGTCCAGGTACAGGTCATTGGGCCATTTGAGCTTCACGTCCCCGTGCAGGCCCTGCGCGACCGCCAGCCCCACCGCCAGGGACAGGCCAGACCAGCTGGGCGGCGCCAGCATCAGCCCCATCGAAAAACACAGGCTCGTGGGCTCGCTCACCCATTGGCGCCCCAGCCGGCCCCGGCCAGCGGTCTGCCGTTCAGTCACCAGCAGCACCGGCTCGGTGCGGCCCGCCCGGGCACGGCGCATCAGCTCGGAGTTGGTCGAATCGATTTCAGGCAGCAGCTCGACTGCAAAGCCCGCTACCGCCACGGCCTGCGACATATGGGTCAGCGCTTGGGCGCCAGGAGCGTGCCGCGGCAGGTTTTGGCTCCGCACCAGCAGGGGTACTGCGCCTTCACCTTGGCCGTGTAGCGTTCTTCCAGGATCAGGCCGTAGTCGTAATTCAGCTCTTCACCAGCCTGGATGTTGCGCAGCGCCTTGATGAAGACCCGGCCTCCCTCTTCGTCGGCTTCGCAATTGGGGTTGCACGAATGGTTGATCCAGCGTGACGAATTGCCATATTTGCCGTCGATCACCCGCTTTTCGTCAATATGGAAATAGAAGGTGTGGTTCGGGTCATTCGGGTCATGCGGATGCGCCGCCTGGGCCTGCTTCCAGGTGATGACCTTGCCGGTGTACTCGATGATGGTCTCACCTTCAGCGATCGGCTGGATGGCGAACACGCCCTTGCCATGCACGCCCGAGCGGCGGGTTTGAATGCGGGGACCGGTCGTTGCCGGCTTTTTTGAATTGCTCACGTCAGGCTCAGGCTGCAGCGGGAGCCGCAGAAATTTGTTATGGTGAATGGTGTGGGCGCGCGTGGGCGCGCCTGCGGGTGCGTGCGCATGCGCGCGCGAGGGAACGGATTGTAGTGACATGAAAAACGACACTGTGACAAAAACACTGGTAATTGCAGAGAAGCCCTCCGTGGCACAGGACATCGTGAAGAGCCTGACCCCCGTGGCCGGCAAGTTCGACAAGCACGACGAGCACTTTGAAAACGACGCCTACATCGTTACCAGCGCGGTCGGCCACCTGGTCGAGATCGCCGCGCCCGAAACGCATGAGGTCAAGCGCGGCAAGTGGAGCTTTGCCCACCTGCCCGTCATTCCCCCGCACTTTGAGCTCAAGGCCCTGGACAAGACCAAGACGCGACTCAACGCCATCGTCAAGCAGGCCAGGCGCAAGGACGTGGGCGCCCTGGTGAATGCCTGCGACGCCGGGCGAGAGGGTGAGCTCATCTTCCGCCTGATCCAGCAGTACGCCAAGGCCAAACAGCCCGTGCAGCGCCTGTGGCTGCAATCGATGACGCCGCAGGCCATCCGCGACGGCTTCAACGCCCTGCGCAGCGACGCGCAGATGCAGCCCCTGGCCGAAGCCGCCCGCTGCCGCTCCGAGGCCGACTGGCTCGTCGGCATCAACGGCACCCGGGCCATGACGGCCTTCAATTCACGTGACGGCGGTTTCTTCTTGACCACGGTCGGCCGCGTGCAAACGCCCACCTTGAGCGTCGTCGTCGAACGCGAAGAACAGATCCGCGCCTTCAAGAGCCGCGACTACTGGGAGATCCATGCCAGCTTCAAGGCGGCGGCGGGTGAGTACCCGGCCAAGTGGTTTGACCCGGCCTGGAAAAAAGACGCCGATGACAGTGAGAAAAAGGCTGACCGCGTCTGGTCTGCCCGCGACGCCCAGGCCATCGCCGACGCCGTGCGCGGCCAGCCCGCCACCGTCAGTGAAGAAAGCAAACCCACCTCACAGGCTTCTCCCGCCTTGTTTGACCTGACCAGCCTGCAGCGTGAAGCCAACGGTAAATTTGGTTTCTCGGCCAAAACCACCCTGTCGATCGCACAAAGCCTCTATGAGCGCCACAAGGCCCTGACCTACCCCCGCACCGACTCCCGCGCCCTGCCTGAAGACTACCTGCCCGTGGTCAAAAACACCCTGGACATGCTGGCCACCAGCGGCATGAAACACCTCGCCCCCTTTGCCGCCCAGGCCGTCAAGGGCAACTACGTCAAACCCAGCAAGCGCATCTTCGACAACAGCAAGGTGAGCGACCACTTTGCCATCATTCCGACACTGCAAGCGCCCAGTTCGCTATCAGATGCAGAGCAAAAACTGTACGACCTGGTGGTGCGCCGCTTCATGGCCGTCTTCTTCCCGAGTGCTGAATACGAAGTCACCACCCGGATCACCGTAGCGGCCAAACACAGCTTCAAAACAGAGGGCAAGGTTCTCGTCAAGCCCGGCTGGCTGGCCATCTATGGCAAGGAAGCCGCCGACGAGGTGGCAGAGCGCGATGGGGCCAAAGACGGTGACAAGGGCCAGAACCTGGTGCCCGTGGCTCCAGGCGAGAAGGTCAAGACGACAGAAGCCGAGGCCAAGGGCCTCAAGACCCGCCCACCGGCGCGCTACTCCGAAGCCACCCTGCTGGGCGCCATGGAGAACGCCGGCAAGACCGTGGAAGACGATGACCTGCGCGCAGCCATGCACGAGAAGGGCCTCGGCACGCCAGCCACGCGCTCATCCATCATCGAAGGCCTGCTGGCCGAGAAATACATGCTGCGCGAAGGCCGGGAACTGATCCCCACGGCCAAAGCCTTCCAGCTCATGACCCTGCTGCGCGGCCTGGGCGTCGAGGAACTCTCCAAAGCCGAGCTCACCGGCGAATGGGAATACAAGCTCAACCAGATGGAGCAGGGCCGCCTGAGCCGTGACGCCTTCATGGCCGAGATCGCCGCCATGACCGAACGCATGGTCAAGAAAGCCAAGGAATACGACCGCGACACCATCCCCGGCGACTACGCCACGCTGGCCGCCCCCTGCCCCAACTGCGGTGGCGTGGTAAAGGAAAACTACCGCCGTTACGCCTGCACCGGCCAGTCGGGCCGCGACGACGACCCCGGCTGCGGCTTCAGCTTTGGCAAGACCCCGGCCGGGCGCACATTTGAAGCAACCGAGGTCGAGCAGTTCCTGCGCGACAAGAAAATCGGCCCCCTGGATGGTTTCCGCTCCAAAGCGGGCTGGCCGTTCGTGGCCGAATTGGCCCTGAAGTTCGACGACGAACTGAAAAACTGGAAGCTCGAATTCGACTTTGGCGACGACAAGGCCGAGGAGACCGGCGAGCTGGTGGACTTTTCAGCCCAGGAGCCCCTGGGCGCCTGCCCGAAGTGCGGTGCCGACCACGGCGGCCAGATCTACGAGCATGGCAAAAACTACGTCTGCAGCAGATCTGTACCCACACACGCCCAGGCCACGCCCAGCTGCGACTTCAAGAGCGGCCAGATCATCCTGCAGCAACCCATCGCGCGCGAGCAGATGCAGAAGCTGCTGGCCACCGGCAAGACCGACCTGCTGGACAAATTTGTCTCCATGCGCACCCGCCGTCCCTTCAAGGCCATGCTGGCCTGGGACGCCGACGCCGGCAAGGTCAACTTTGAGTTTGCGCCGTCCAAGTTTCCGCCGCGCAAACCCGCTGTTGCTACTAAAACACTAGCTGCAAAAGCTCAAAATAATACGGAAAAAGCCGCGAAAACCTCTAAAGCGCCTGCCAGAAAGGCCTCGGCAACCCCCTCGACCAAGGCCGCACGCAAACCGGCCGCCACCACCGGCGCCGCCGGCAAGACCCCCAGCGCCGCGCTGGCCGCCGTGATCGGCGCCGACAAGGTCACCCGCCCGCAGGTCATGAAAAAGCTGTGGGACTACATCAAGGCCCAGGGCCTGCAGGACGCCGCCAACAAACGCAACATCAACGCCGACGCCAAGCTCCAACCCGTGTTTGGCAAAGACCAGGTGACGATGTTCGAGATCGCGGGCCTGGTGGGGAAACATCTGGGGTGAGGTAGCTGAAGCATGCCGCTCGACTGGAAAGAGATTGCCAACCGCGCTCGCGTGTTTTCCAGAGACTGGAAGCACGTCGAAAGCGAAGATGCGGACGCCAAAAGCTTCTGGGATGAATTTTTTGCGGTTTTCGGCATTCAGCGCCGCAAAGTTGCCACCTTCGAGAAGCGCGTCAAGAAGATCAACCTCAAAGACGGCTACATCGACCTTCTCTGGAAAGGCACACTGCTCATCGAACACAAGAGCCGCGGCAAAGACCTTGTAAAGGCCCTCCAGCAGGCCAAAGACTACTTCCCCGGCTTAAAACCCGATGAAGAGCCCCGCTATATCCTGTTGTGCGACTTCTGGCGGTTCGAGTTGCACGACCTCGACGAAGGCACCGTCCATGCCTTCACTTTGGCCGAACTCGACAAGAACCTGCGGCTGTTTTACTTCATCGCGGGTTACCGCAAACAACGCATCCGCGAAGAAGAGGCCATCAACCGTGCTGCGGTGGATGCTCTCGGCGAACTGCATGATCTGCTCAAGCGCGATGGCTACAAAGGCCATGACCTGGAAGTCTTCCTGGTCCGGCTGCTGTTTTGCCTGTTCGCCGACGACACCGGGATCTTCCAGCCCAAAGACAGCTTCCATGACTTGCTGGAATTTCACACGGCGGAAGACGGTTCCAACACCGGTGCGGTGCTGGACACCCTGTTCGTCACCCTGAACAAGGACTCTGACCAGCGCCAGACTTCCTTGGCCGAGCAGTTTGCGTTGTTCCCATATGTCAACGGCAGGCTGTTTGAGGAGCGCATCGACCCGCCCGCCTTCACCGCTGAAATGCGGGGCAAGCTGCTGGATTTGGCCAAACGCAACTGGGGCAACATCTCACCGGCCATCTTCGGCGCCATGTTTCAGCGCGTCATCGAGCTGGAAGCCGCCGACCGCCGCCGCGAGCTGGGCGCCCACTACACCAGCGAAGCCAACATCCTCAAGCTGATCCACCCTTTGTTCCTCGACAGCCTGCGCTCGGAGTTCGAGAAGGTCAAGGGCAGCGCCAACCAACTGTTCGCCTTCCACAAGAAGCTGCAGTCCCTCACCTTCCTGGATCCGGCCTGCGGTTGCGGCAATTTCCTGGTGGTGGCCTACCGTGAAATGCGAAAGCTGGAGTTGGACGTGTTACGCGCCGCAAGCCGTTTTGGTCAACGCGTAGGCCACGTATTCGACTTCCTCAAAGTCGATGTCGACCAGTTCTATGGCATTGAGTACGAGGAGTTTCCCGCTCAAGTGGCCCAGGTAGCGATGTGGCTCACCGACCACCAAATGAACGTGGAAGCAGGCAGCGAATTTGGTGAACCCATGCTGCGCGTGCCGCTCAAACGTAGTGCTCATGTGCGCTACGGCAATGCATTGCGTATTGACTGGGCGGACTTTGTACCCCCCACCAAGCTGAACTACATCTTTGGCAACCCGCCTTTTGTGGGCAAGCAGCACCAGTCGGAGGAGCAAAAGGAAGACCTGGAGACCGTATGCCAAGGCATGAAAGGCGCTGGCGTACTGGATTACGTGGCAGGCTGGTACGTGAAAGCCGCCCGGTACATCACCACGGCGCCAGACAGCTTCGCGGGCATAGCCGCCGCCGCCAGCAAAGACCGCAAGAAGTTCAAGGATGTGAAGTTCGGCGGCGCTGCCGCAGGCTTTGGCGACCTGTTTGCCGATGTGGACCGGGCTGAAACGCTGGCCCGCCGCAAGGTGCGCTGCGCCTTTGTGTCCACCAACAGCATCACGCAGGGCGAACAGGTCGCGCCGTTGTGGGGTTGGATGCAGGCCCAGGGCATGCACATCCAGTTTGCCCACCGCACTTTCCAATGGACGAACGACGCGCCCGGGCGCGCGGCCGTGCATTGCGTGATTGTGGGTTTTGGCGCGGAAAAGTTGGGGAAGTTGCCGCTGGCGGACTACGAAACCGTTCGGTCTGAGCCGTCCATTGCCGACGTGAGTGTCATCAACCCGTATCTGGTGGAAGGCCCGGATTTGGTGATCGACAAGCGGCGCTCGCCGCTGTGCCCGGTCCCCGAAATCGTGTTTGGGTCCATGCCCAACGATGGCGGCCACTTGTTGCTGTCTACCTCGGAGCGCGATGCCCTCCTGATGGCAGAGCCCAAAGCTGCGAAGTGGGTCCGCCGTTTCTTGGGCGCAGACGAGTTCATCAACAACCTGGACCGCTGGTGCCTTTGGCTGAAAGATTGCCCAGCAGCAGAACTCAAGGCCATGCCCGAGGTGATGAAGCGGGTCATGGCGGTAGAGACACATCGCCGCAGCAGTTCCAGGGCCGCTACGCTGGCGTTGGCCGCAACGCCGCACCTTTTTGGTGAGATTCGGCAGCCATCGGGACAGTACATCCTTGTTCCAAGGCACTCTTCAGAGCGTCGAACAACTATTCCTGTTGGCTTTGTTCAATCCGAAGTCATCGTGGGCGACGCCAATCTGTGCATCCCAAACGCCGGGCTGTACGAATTTGGTGTTCTGAGCTCCCGTATGCACATGGCTTGGGTCAGCCATGTCTGTGGTCGCATAAAAAGTGATTACCGCTATACCAATCAGATCGTCTACAACAACTTCCCGTGGCCAGGATTGACCCCCCCGAAAACGACAGTTTCGGGGTACAGAGAGGCCATAGAGCGGGCGGCCCAAGGCGTACTTGATGCCCGTGCAGCCGAAGCGGGCGCCACACTGGCCGATTTGTACAACCCCCCCATGTCCGAAGGATTGCAAAAAGCCCACCGAGCACTGGATGCAGCTGTGGACGCTGCTTATGCCCTGGAAGGAGGCAAGAGAAGCTGGAAATCTGATGCCGAGCGGGCTGCCTTTTTATTCACCCTGTACCAAAAACAAACATCTCTGTAGAGTTTTATCAAACTTATTCACAGAACGAGTAGTTATCCACATCTTCATTGTCGCAATCAGGCATTATTGACTACAGGATGATCACTTGTTATTCACAGGATATCCCCAAACAGGTTGTGGCCTGGGCACTATAGTTGAGTCACCAGAAAGCAAAAAGCCGGGGTGAGGGCCCCGGCTCTTGCGCCCCAATCGTTGCCGACAGGGGGCTAAGGATTCATGTCGAATCGCACTCGCAATGCCAGTTTGCCACGAGTTCTGATTGGCGGTCTGTCGGGGTTTTCATTAGGCCAAGGCCGAAAGGTAATCCCATGTCAGAAACTCGAAGCATTGATTGGGTGGGGCAATCCGGTAGGAGCTATTCCTACCAGATCCTCCCCATCGGCACGGACTTCCGAGATGCGCCGGGCAACTACGTGTTTGCCAGGGAATCATCTCCTAGAAACTGGCAGCCGATCTACATCGGACAAACGGGCAGCCTCGCTAGGAGGTTAAGTCACCACGAGAAAGAAAGCTGCGCCCGTGGTCGAGGCGCGACACATATCCACGCACATCTCTCTGGAGACGAGTATGCGCGGGAGGACGAAGAGCGAGACTTGATCGTCAAGTGGCGGCCTCCATGCAATCAGCAACTGACCTAGGAGGCATGTGAAAGAACCGCCCCACTTCAGGGGGCGGTTTGTGCTCATAACTGGACCAGAAAAAAGTTATTGAAAATAGTCTATTTATTTGGGAGAAAGGGTAAGTTTTCC
>JBDKJB010000055.1:0-7574 GCA_039796835.1 Pseudomonadota bacterium
CCAGTTTGGGTTGGTCCAGGTCGCCCACCTCGGGCAACTGCTCAAACAGCTCCGACAGCATCCACAGCAGGAAGGTGGCGTACAGGCGGGGAGAGTTCATCAGCTGGTCGGCCGCCAGGACGTTCACCACCCCCTTGCCACCCACGGTCTGCATGAAATCGCTGATGTTCAACATCGGCTCGCCAAAGAACCGGTCACCCCCTTGGGTTTCGATCTGCATCAGGCCACGCTGGATCGCACCGATGCTGGCGGCGCTGATGTTGCCGTAGCTGGTGGTGAAGTCGCGCGCGTTGTCGCCCACATGCTGGCACATGGTGCGCAGGTCTTTCAGGTCCAGCAGCGCCAGGCCGTTGTCGTCGGCGATCTTGAACACCAGGTTCAGCACACCGGCCTGGGTTTCGTTCAAGTCGAGCATGCGGGCCAGCAGCAGCGGCCCCATGTCGCAGACGGTGGCGCGCACCGGGTGGCCAGCCTGCCCGAAGACGTCCCACAGGGTCACCGGGAAAGCCATCGGTTCGATGACCGGCAGGCTGCGCTCGGCGATCACTTTGGCCAGCTTGTCGTTGGATTGGGCGGGTTGTGATATGCCCGTCAGGTCACCCTTCACATCGGCCATGAAGACGGGCACGCCCATGCGCGAGAAACCTTCGGCCAGGGTCTGCAGCGTGACGGTCTTGCCGGTCCCGGTGGCCCCGGTGATGAGCCCGTGGCGGTTGGACTTGTCGGCCAGCAGATGGCATTGGGCCACGGTGGCGCCGGAGCCGTGTTGTCCAATCAGGATGCTGTGGGGAATCTCTGCCATGGCGTGCCTTTGTCGAGGAATCTAGAAACAGGCGAAAAGTACAATGACGACAAAGCGCCACACCTGTACCAGGCGATAGATTAACCAGAATTTGAGGGAATTCCTGTGGCAGGACACAGCAAATGGGCCAATATCCAGCACCGCAAGGGGCGGCAGGATGAAAAAAGGGGCAAGATCTGGACGCGGATCATCCGCGAGATCACCGTGGCCGCCCGTGCCGGTGGCGGCGACACCTCGGCCAATCCGCGCCTGCGCCTGGCCATCGACAAGGCCAAGGCCGCCAACATGCCTGCCGACCGCATCAAGTACAACATCGACAAGGCCACAGGCAATCAGGAAGGCGTGAGCTACGAGGAAATCCGCTACGAAGGCTATGGCATCGGCGGCGCCGCCATCATTGTGGACACCATGACCGACAACCGCGTGCGCACGGTGGCCGAGGTGCGGCATGCCTTCAGCAAGCATGGCGGCAACATGGGCACCGAAGGTTCGGTGGCCTTCCAGTTCAAGCATTGCGGCCAGCTCATCTTCGCTCCCGGTACCGACGAAGACAAGCTGATGGAAGCGGCGCTCGAAGCTGGTGCGGACGACATCGTCACCGGCGAGGATGGCGCGATCGAGGTGCTCACCTCGCCGCCGGGATTTGAGGCAGTGAAAGACGCCTTGATGGCGGCAGGCTTCACGCCCGAGCTGGCCGAGATCACCATGCGCGCAGACAACACCATCGAGCTGTCGGGCGACGATGCCGAGTGCATGCAGAAACTGCTGGACGTGCTGGAAGATCTGGACGATACCCAGGCGGTTCACCACAACGCGGCGCTATGAAAATCCTTGTCATTGGCGGCGGAGGGCGCGAACACGCGCTGGCCTGGAAGATTGCCCAGTCTCCCAGGGTGCAGGTGGTCTATGTGGCGCCGGGCAACGGCGGCACGGCCCTGGACAAGCGCTTGCAGAACGTGCAGGTCACGGATGTGGTCGAGCTGCGCAAATGGGCTCAGGCCAAGCGGGTCGATCTGACCGTGGTGGGGCCCGAAGGGCCGCTGGCTGTTGGTGTGGTGGACGAATTTCGCTCCCACGGACTGCGCATTTTTGGCCCCACGCGGGCGGCCGCCCAACTGGAGAGCTCGAAAGCGTTCTCCAAAAGCTTCATGAAGATGCATGGCATCCCGACCGCTGAATTTGCCAGCTTCACCGACGCCGCTGCGGCGCACACCTACATTGAGCAGCGTGGGGCGCCGATCGTCGTGAAGGCTGACGGTCTGGCGGCCGGCAAGGGTGTGGTGGTGGCCATGACCCTGCAAGAGGCGCATGATGCGGTCGATGTCATGCTCAGCACCGTCGCCGGTGGTCGCGTGGTGATCGAGGAATTCCTGCAGGGCGAGGAGGCCAGCTTCATCGTGATGGTGGACGGTCACAATGTGCTGGCGCTGGCCACCAGTCAGGACCACAAACGCCTGCTGGACGGCGACCATGGGCCCAACACGGGGGGCATGGGGGCGTATTCACCTGCTCCGGTGGTCACGCCGGCCGTGCATGCGCGCGCCATGCGCGAAGTCATCCTGCCCACGGTGCGCGGCATGGAGGCCGATGGCATCCCGTTCACCGGTTTTCTGTATGCCGGCCTGATGGTCGACGCCGAGGGCCGCGTGAAGACGCTGGAGTTCAACTGCCGGATGGGCGACCCGGAAACTCAGCCCATCATGATGCGGCTCAAGACCGATCTGGTGGACGTGCTGTGGGCTGCCACCGAGCCAGGCCTGTATGGCAAACTGGATCAGGTCGAACTGGCCTGGGACCGCCGCGTGGCGCTGGGCTATGTGATGGCTGCGTACGGATACCCGCAGGCACCGCGCCAAGGGGATGCCATCAGCGGCTTGCCTGCCGACCAGGACGACGCGGTGGTGTTCCATGCGGGCACAGCGCTGGACGACAAATTGCTGTCGGTGACCGGTGGGCGGGTGCTGTGCGTGACGGCGCTGGCCGATTCGGTCAAGGCGGCGCAGCACCGTGCGTATGAACACGGCGCAGGCATCCGGTTTGACGGCATGCAGCACCGCAAGGACATCGGCTGGCGCGCCATCAAGCGCTGACGGCCTCCGACATGTCCGCGACAAACAGGACGCCTTTGTCGGATTTCGCGCCGCCCTACAGCCACCAGTTTGAAGGCGGTGTGTGGGCGTCCAGACTGCTCAGGCTGCTGGGCTGGCGGGTGAACTTTGCGGGTGTTCCGACCGGACAAGGGGTGCTCATCGTCTACCCCCATACCAGCAACTGGGACTTTCCGGTGATGATGCTGGCCAAGTGGTCGGTGGGGATCCCGGCGCGTTTCTGGGGCAAGGACAAACTGTTCCGCATCCCCCTGTTCGGACGCTGGCTGACCTGGATTGGCGGGGTTCCGGTCCAGCGCACGGCGCCGCAGGGGGTGGTGCGCCAAGTGGTGGACCTGTTCGGGGTGAAGAAGCAGTCTGGCGAGTTGTTCTGGCTGGGTCTGGCCCCTGAAGGCACGCGCAAGTTCCTGCCGGGCTGGCGCAGCGGGTTTTATCAGACCGCTCTGGGGGCGGGTGTCCCCCTGGGTCTGATCCGGCTGGACTATGGCCAGAAAGAGGTAGATGTGCTGAATTTCATCCGTTTGACCGGCGATGTGCAGGCTGACATGGCACGCATTGCCGGCTTTTACGATGGGGTGAAGGGTCTGGTGCCCGGGCGTGCTGCCCCGGTGGCTCTTCTGGACACGCAGTTCGCGCGCGAACACGCGGTGGTGAAAGGCCGCGCATGACGCAGGACGTCGGTGCCTATCTGCGGGGTCTGCAGGACCGCATCACGCAGGCCGCTGGGGCCCTGGATGGACAGGCTTTTCTGGCTGACACGTGGCACAAAGACCCCTCGGAGGCGCTGCAGGGCCAGGGCCGAACCTGCATCCTGGAGGGGGGCAGCGTGCTGGAGCGCGCCGGTTGCGCCTATTCGCACGTGCGGGGCACCAGCCTGCCTGGGTCGGCGACGCAGCATCGCCCGGAGTTGCAGGGGGCGCCCTTCGAGGCCCAGGGCGTGTCATTGGTTTTCCATCCGCGCAACCCGAATGCGCCCACGGTGCACATGAATGTACGCGCCATTGTGGCGCGCCCCGCCCGGGGGGATGCCGTGAGCTGGTTCGGCGGTGGCATGGACCTGACCCCCATCTACGGGTTTGAAGAAGATGCCCGGCACTTTCACCAGACCTGCAAAGACGCGCTCGCTCCCTTTGGTGTCGACAAATACCCGCGCTTCAAGACCTGGTGTGACGAATACTTTTTCCTCAAGCATCGGAATGAGGCCCGTGGCATCGGCGGCATTTTTTACGACGATCTTTCAGAAGGCGGCTTTGACAACGGCTTTGCCCTGATGCAAGCCGTGGGAGATGCCTTTCTGGCAGCGTATTTGCCGATCCTGGAGCGACGCAAGGACTTGCCCTACGGCGAGCGCGAGCGTGAGTTTCAGCTCTACCGGCGTGGTCGCTACGTCGAGTTCAACCTCGTGTGGGACCGGGGGACGCATTTTGGTTTGCAATCGGGCGGACGCACGGAATCGATCCTGATGTCCATGCCGCCCCTGGCCCGCTGGGCCTATCAGTATTCTGCAGAGCCTGGCAGCCGCGAGGCGGAACTGACCGAGCGGTTTTTGCCGCGTCAGGATTGGGCTTGAAACGCCTGGCTGTTTTTGGCGGTGCGTTTGACCCACCGCACAGCGCCCACGTGGCGATGGTGGAGGCTGCAGCCGTCTTGCAGCCTGACCGGGTGGTGGTCATCCCCACGGGCCAGGCCTGGCACAAGGTGCGCCCGCTCTCGGGTGCTCGGCATCGCGTCGCGATGTGCCGCCTGGCCTTCGCCCACCTGAGGCAGGTGGAGGTGGACGAGCGTGAGACCCGGCGTACCGGCCCCAGCTACACGGCGGACACGTTGGCCGAACTGCGGTCTGAACACCCTTCGACCGAGCTGCTGCTGCTGATCGGCGGCGACCAGGCCGACGCGCTGGCCTCTTGGCACCGGTTGCCCGAGGTGTTGGAGAATGCTACTGTTTGTATAGCTGAACGTGGCCATCCTTTCTCGGAAATTTCTACCAATTTTCATATGAAATGGCCGAGGGGGCGGTTCTTGCCCCTCCCGATGCCACCCAGCCCGGCCAACTCCACTGCAGTGCGGCAGCGCATCGCACACGGTGGACTGGACGAGTTGCTGGCCCAGGGCGTGGTCAACCCCGGCGTTGCACGCTATATTGCTGAACACCATCTTTACAGGGACCCTGAATGAGCAAACCTGCCGCTGAAAGCGCTGCCAAAAAAGACACACAGAAGCTGCAACGGGCCATCGTGGATGGCCTGGAGGATGTGAAGGCGCAGGACATCGTTGTCTTTGACACCGAACTGCTGTCCGCGCTTTTTGAACGGGTGATCATTGCCTCGGGCACCTCGAACCGACAGACCAAGGCGCTGGCGGCCAGCGTGCGCGACAAGGTCAAGGCGGCCGGATTTCCGCCGCCGCGTGTGGAAGGTGAGGACAACGGTGAATGGATCATCGTGGACTGTGGCCAGGTGGTTGCGCATGTGATGCAACCCACCTTCCGCCAGTACTACCACCTGGAAGAGCTGTGGGGCGAAAAGCCCGTGCGCCTGAAGCTGGGCGCCCCCAAACCCGTGGCAGCAAAAAAGGCCCCGGCCAAAAAAGCCCCGGCCAGGAAGGTGCCCGCCAAAAAGACGCCTGCCAAGTCCTCGGCCAAAGTGCCAGCCAAAGCTCCCGTCAAGGCCCCGGTCAAGGCAGCGGCCAAGCGTCCTGTTGCGGCCAAAAAGACCCCGTCCAAGCGCTGACCTTGGCCCTGAAAATCACCATCGTGGCCGTAGGCCAGCGCGTGCCCGCCTGGGCGCAGGCTGCCTGGGATGATTACACCAAACGCTTTCCGCCCGATATCAAGATTGAACTCAAGACGATCAAGACAGAGCCCCGGGCGTCCAAGACGGTGGAGAACCTGCTCGAACTGGAGCGCGCCCGTATCGAAGCGGCCGCCCAACCGGCCCTGAATGGCGGAGCCCAGCTGATTGCACTGGACGAGCGTGGTGCCCCACAGACCACCCGGCAGCTCGCCGCGCGCCTGCGCGGCTGGCAGAACGATGGCCAGGATGTCGTACTTCTGATTGGCGGGCCGGATGGCCTGGCTGCCTCGCTCAAGGCCCGGGCCCAGACGCAGATGCGTCTGTCGGATTTGACCCTGCCGCATGCCATGGTGCGTGTGCTGTTGGTTGAACAGCTTTATCGGGCCTGGTCGCTCAACGCCGGGCATCCCTATCACCGCGAATAGATCCTGATGAAGCACGCGTTCATTTATCTGGCGTCACAGAGCCCCCGGCGCAAGCAGTTGCTGGAGCAATTGGGGGTGCAGACCCACCTGCTGCTGCCGTCTGCTGACGAGGATGCCGAAGCGCTCGAGCAAGGTCTGGGTCGCGAAAGCCCCAAAGCTTACGTGCAGCGTGTGACCCAACTCAAGCTGCGTGCGGCGTTGCGTCGTCGTGTGCAGCGGGGCTTGCCTGCGGCCCCCGTGCTGTGTGCTGACACCACCGTGGCGTTGGGGTCTGTCATTCTGGGCAAACCCGCGGACGATGAGGATGCCTGCCGGATGCTGGCACGTCTGTCCGGACGCACCCACCGGGTCTTCACGGCTGTGGCTGTGGGCACCGCCCGCCGGCACGAGATGCGCCTGAGTGAATCGTCGGTCACCTTTGCGGCCCTCAGCGCGCGGCAGATTCGGGCCTATGTGGCCAGTGGTGAACCCATGGGCAAGGCCGGCGCGTATGCAGTGCAAGGGCGGGCAGCGCAATACATCCAGCACATCAGCGGCAGTTACACCGGCATCATGGGCCTGCCGCTGTTCGAGACAGCGCATCTGTTGCAGCGATTCAACGTCGAGTAAGCTGTGGCCCCATGCAGGAAGACATTCTGATCAACTGGTCGCCGCAGGAAACGCGTGTGGCGATCGTCGAGAACGGAGCCGTGCAGGAACTGCATGTCGAGCGTTCATTGGAACGAGGCCTCGTGGGCAACATCTATCTGGGCAAGGTGGCCCGGGTGCTGCCCGGCATGCAGTCGGCGTTCATCGACATTGGCCTGGAGCGGGCCGCCTTTCTGCATGTGGCCGACGTGTGGCACCCCCATCCGGAAGGTGACGCCAGCCCGGCGCGCAGCAGCCAGGCCCTGGTGCCGATCGAGCGCCAGGTGTTCGAAGGCCAAGCCATCATGGTGCAGGTGATCAAGGATCCGATTGGCACCAAGGGCGCACGCCTGTCAACCCAGATCAGCGTGGCAGGCCGCCTTCTGGTGTTTCTGCCCCAGGACGATCATGTGGGGGTGTCGCAGAAAATCCCGATCAACCAGCGGGAGGAGTTGCGCAACCGCCTGCAAGGGTTGACCCAGCCTGAGGGCGGCGGCTTCATTCTGCGCACCAATGGCGAAGACGCGTCCGATGCCGAGCTGGGCGACGACATCGCCTATCTGCGCAAGACCTGGGCGCGCATCAAGGCAGCGTCGGTGAAGCTACCCCCCGCGTCGCTTCTGCACCAGGACCTGAATCTGCTGCAGCGCGTGTTGCGTGACCTGGTGGGTGAGCAGACCCAGACGATCCGTGTCGATTCGCATGAGCAATTCGATGCCCTGCTGCGCTTCGGGCAGGAATTCATGCCCGCCGCAGCCGTCAAGCTATTGCACTACCGAGGTGAACGCCCGATTTTCGACCTGTTTGCGGTGGATGAGGA
>JBDKJB010000056.1:0-7529 GCA_039796835.1 Pseudomonadota bacterium
TTGCATGGTTTGAGTGGTGGTGTGGCTTTGGAAAACAACTCGGTAGTGCCCCGCCAGCCAGATGGACGCCAGCAGAGTGTATCGGTGGCTATGACCCCGAAAACAACTACAACCAAGTGGAGGAATCAGTGCCATGCTTCTCAAGACAGCAGATGACAAATCAAAGCGACTGAAGCTGTTGGAAGACCTTCAACAGTCCCAAATACTCGACGCTCGGCAGAAGGATTGGCTACAGCAGGAGATGGACCGGTTGCGCAAGGGCATTCAGGGCGAGCGAGACGCTGCGCACTACCTCGACAACTATCTTGCCGACGGTAAGAACTCAGTTCTAATGCACGACTTCAGATTTGTTTTCGAAGGCGAAACCGCTCAGATCGACCATCTACTCATCAATCGCCTGGGAGATATCTTTCTCTTCGAAACGAAGAACTTCAGCGGCAATTTGCGCATCACTGAACTCGGGGAATTTAGCGTGGGCTATGGCCGGCGAGAATTTGGGATTCCGTCACCGCTGGAGCAAAGCCGTCGGCACGAGCGCGTCCTCACAAAATTACTGGCCCATTTGGAAATTGTGCCCCGTGTTGGTAGTCAATTTGTGTTTCATCACATTGTCTTGGTTGATCCCAAGGCGACGATCACCAGACCATCCCAAAAAGCACTGGACACCAGCATGGTGATCAAAGCGGATCAGTTTCCGGACTGGCACAAAAAATTTGCCGACCAGGATATTGGCGTAGTCGATGTGTTCAGAGGATTGGCCAATCTACGCAACGCAGACACGGTTCGTGAATGGGGCGAGCAGCTGTTGCGGCAGCATCGGCCGGCAGACTTGTTGAACTTGCCGGATTTCATGGCACCAAAGCTCGAAGTACCAACCCCAACCGGGCAAAAGTCAGTTGAACCACAAAACCCTGCTGTGCCACGCGCCGCCCCGAAAACCCTGGCTTGCGCCCATTGCGGCAACAAGATTACCTTTCCCGAAGGCAAGTTCTGCTGGAACAATGAGCGACGATTTGGTGGTTTGCAGTACTGCCGTGGGCATCAAAACTTGTTCAAGTAAGGCCATCCACCCACACGCCAATGACGAGGCTCACCCACCCACTAACCGCTCATCCACCCACTCCACCCAATGCCGCACTGGCGTGGCGGTGCCACTCTGCAGGTGGGTGATGCAGCCAATGTTGGCCGATAGCACCACGTCGGCCTGGGTGGCCTGCAGGTGGCCGAGTTTGCGGTCGCGCAATTGGGTGGCCAGGGTGGGCTGCAACACCGAATAGGTGCCGGCTGAGCCGCAACACAGGTGGCTCTCGTTGGCGATGATCTGTACGTCCGCACCGAGCTGGATGAGTGCAGCCTCGACCACACCGCGCACCTTCTGGCCGTGTTGCAGGCTGCATGGGGGGTGGAAGACGACTTTGGTGGCCTTGCCCGCGCCCGCTGTCGCCGGGTCGCGCAGTTGGGGCTTCAGGGCCGCCACCATCCCGGGCAGCAGCTCACCGAGGTCTTTGCACAGGCTGCTGACCCGCGCCGCGCGTTCGGCGTAGCGGGGGTCGTCGCGCAGGATGTGGCCGTAGTCCTTGACCGTGGCGCCGCAGCCTGAGGCGTTGACGACGATGGCCTCGACGTGGTCTGCGCTCCCTTCGATGTGCGGCCACCAGGCGTCGATATTGGCGCGCATCTGCGCCTTGCCGCCGTCGTGGTCGTTGAGGTGGAACTTGACCGCGCCGCAGCAGGTTTGCAGCGGGGCGATCACGCTCTGAATGCCGGCGGCGTCAAGCACCCGGGCGGTGGCGGCGTCGATGTTGGGCAGCATGGCCGGCTGCACGCAGCCTTGCAGCAGCAGCACCTTGCGCGCGTGGGTGCGCGTGGGCCAGCGGCCAGCGGGCGCGGCAGCCGGCACCTTGGCCTGCAGGGCTTTGGGCAGAAAGCCGCGGAAGGCCTGGCCGAGCTTCATGGCCGGGGCGAAGGCCGCGGAGTTCATGCCTTCCTTCAGTGACCAGCGCAGCGCCTGCTCCGCTGGGGGCCGCGGCACCTGTGCGTCCACCAGCTTGCGGCCGATGTCCACCAGATGACCGTATTCCACACCGCTGGGGCACGTGGATTCGCAGTTGCGGCAAGTGAGGCAGCGGTCCAGGTGGAGCTGGGTGGCGCGGGTGGGCGCTTCACCCTCCAGCACCTGCTTGATGAGGTAGATGCGGCCGCGCGGCCCGTCGAGCTCGTCGCCCAGCAGCTGGTAGGTGGGGCAGGTGGCGGTGCAGAAGCCGCAGTGCACGCACTTGCGCAGGATGGCCTCGGCGGTCTGGCCGTCCGGCGTGCCGGCGTAGTGCGGGGCAAGATGGGTTTGCATGGCTGAAGGTCGGCGTCAATGCCCTGGCATCACGCCTGGATTGAAGACGCCCAAGGGGTCAAACTGTGCTTTCAGACGGCGTTCAATGGTCTGATAAGTAATGTTTTTAGAATTTATAGAGAATCTAGAATGTTTTTCCATCAATTCATCGATATTGTTCGCTTTGAAAACATGAGCTGATCCACCCATTTTTTCAGCTGATTCACTTATCAAATTACCATCATCAACCGATGCCCACAGCCAGCGCAAGCCCCCCATCCACTCGATGAGTTGGGCATGTGGCAGGGGCAGCGCAGGGGCGGATGGAGGCAGGCTCAAGCGCCACAGTGCCAGGCCGGCTGGGGCCGGCGGTGGGTTGAAAAACGGCAGTGCCAGGTCCCGCGCGGCCTGCCAGTCAGCACGGGTCTGGGCCGAATCGACGCGCGCCGCGCCATGGTCGTGCTCAAACAGGTTGCAGGCTGACTCGACCGCCGCCCGGGCTCCGCGCAGCCGCAGGTAGAGCACGTCCTGTCCGGCATCATTCACCCAGGAGCTGGCGTTGAGCGGCAGCGGCTGCCCGCCCCAGGTGTTCAGCTGGTGCAGCATGGGGGCCTGGTCCATGGCAAAGCGCAGGGTCGCTTCGGCGGGTGCGATGGGCAGTACCTTGATCGACACCTGGGTGATCAGGCCCAGTGTGCCGAGCGATCCAACCATCAGGCGCGAGACGTCATACCCGGCCACGTTCTTCATGACGGTGCCGCCGAAGTTGAGCACTTCGCCCGTGCCGCCGATGATCTGCATGCCCAGCACGTAGTCACGCACGCTGCCCACGGTGGCACGGGCCGGGCCCGACAGGCCCGCGGCCACCATGCCCCCCACGGTGGCGGTGGACGCAGCACCCTGCGCCGCAAAATGGGGTGGCTCAAAGGGCAGGCATTGCCCGCGTTCGGCCAGCGCGGCCTCCAGCTCAGCCAGTGGGGTGCCGCAGCGTGCCGTCACCACCAGTTCGCTGGGCTCGTAGCTCACGATGCCCCGGTGCGGGCGGGTGTCCAGGGTCCGTGCCTGGGATGCGGCAGCACCCAGCGGCCACAGAGCCGGCCAGAAGGACTTGCTGCCGCCGCCCTGGATGCGCAGCGGCACGCGGTCGACCCGCGCGGCCTGTACTTGGGTTTGCAGATGCTGAAGGGAGCTGTCCATCGCGGTTCAGCGGCTCGGGGCACGTCGGACCCGGATGCTCATCTCGGCCGACATGGATTCGGCAGGCTGCAGCACGTGCACACCCAGGGCGTCAGCAGTGGCCACCTGGCGTTCCATCAGGCCGACGGCATTGTTCACATGGCTGACGGGCTCGATGGCGATGTGCTCGAGGGTCGACCGTGTGCACACCACGAGCCGGGTCAGCGCACTGCGGATGCGGGTGTGCAGCAACTCGTCCTGCAGGTGCAGCTCGCCGCCCCAACCGTCAAAACAGTGGTCTACGTCCAGCAGGGCGGCTTCGACGTCCAGGCCTTGGGTCGGGATGCGACGGGTCGGCAGTTTGTCGGCGTCCATCTCCCATCGGCCAGTGGCCTGGAAACGGACGCGGCTTTGAGTGCGTTTGACAAACCAGGGGTGCCAGCCCAGGCCGACCGGCGTGGCAGAGCTGGACTGGTTGGTGATGGACAGGCTCAGTTCCAGGCCGTCCGGCGTGAGGCGAAAGGCCTGTGAGGTGTCGAAAGCAAAGGGCCAGGACGCGTCTGGTTTGTGCTCATAGGACAGCATGGCAAAGCTGTCGCTGTGCTCCAGCACAGCCCAGGGCCGCTGCCAGCCCACGCCATGGATGGCATGGGGTTCGTTGCCAAAGTTTTTGACCAGAGGATGGCTGGTACCGTTCCAGGTCAGGCGCGCGTGGCCGATGCGGTTGGAAAAGGGCACCAGGGGGTAGCTGCCGGACTCGCGGGCGGTCTTGAGGGGCGCGCCGCTGGTGCGCAGCACCGGCACATCGCCCAGCCACAGGCCGGTGATGCAGCCACCCAGCGCAGGTTCGACCTCGCAGCGCAGTGGGCCGGCGGTCAGCGTGATGCGTGATGTCATGGCCTGGCAGGTTCCTCTCAGAAATCGACGGCCGGGCGGATCAGCTCAGGCTTGACGTAGCGCCAGCGCCCGATGCCAGCGGCAAACACGGTGGCTACGCAGCCCGCCAACCCGACCCAGATCAGGGGAGTCAGCCATTCTCCTTCGTAGGCGCTGAACATGCTGGCCTTGATGCCCTTGACGACCCAGGTGATCGGCAGCCAGGGGCTGATGGTTTCAAACAGGCTGCCGCTGAGCTCGACCGGCAGAATGCTGCCCGAGGCCGAGACCTGCAAAGCCAGAAAAATCATGGCCAGCGCTTTGCCGGCATCGCCAAACGCACGTGTCAGGGCGAACACGATCATCAGAAAAGTCAGGGACGCCACGGCCAGCGTGAGCGCCAGCGAACCGGTATGGCGGACAGGAATCTTTAGGACGAAGAGGACGGTCAGCAGCAGCAGGCCGGCCTGGGCCAGCACCAGCACCGCCGGCAGGGCCACTTTGCCGGCCAGTTGGGCCACCGACGAGTGATTCCGCGCGGGCTCAGGCAAGACCTTGACGTGAATCAGAAAGGCCACGATGCCTGCCCCCAGCCAGAGTGCGCCAGGCAACACGTTGGGGGCAAAGCCGCTGCCATGGTTGGGTACGGCCGCATCGACTTCAACCACGGTTTCGACCGACTCCGACAGGCCCCGGGCACTGCCATCCAGTTCTTGCACCGAAGTGGGGATCGAGGTCGCCAGGGCTTCCAGACCCACGGCCAGGTGCTGGGCACCGAGTGCCACCTTGTGAGTGGCGTCGGCAAGAGTCGCGGCACCGCCCGACAGCTTGGCCGCGCCGCTGGTCAACTGGTCGAGCTGAGCTTCCTCAGGCAAGCGGGCCACCATGGTGCGGATGCCGGCACCCAGAGCGCGGGTGCCGCTGGTCAGCGACGCCACCCCCTGGCTGAGCTGCCCTGCACCAGCCCCGAGACGGATTTGGGTGTCGCGGGCGGTCTGGAGACCGGCGTCCAGCCTGGCAGCGCCGTCGGCGGCCTGCTCCAGTCCGTCGGCCAGTTTGGCGGGGGTGAAGATGCTGTCCTTGGCTTCGACGCTGAAGGCGGTGAGGCCGTCTTTGAGCTGCTGGCTGCCGGACGTGAGCGTCTGCATGCCCTGCTGGAGCCCGCTGTGCGCGATCACGAGGCTCTCGGCGCCGCTGCTCAGGCGTTGCAGGTCGGCACCCGATGGCAGCCTGGCCTCCAGCGTCCTCAAGCCGCCACCGATCTGCCGCACGCCCCCTACCAGCTGACCGACACTCTCATTCAGCTGAGAGCTGCCGGCGCTCAGCGCCGTGGCGCCATTGTGGGTGGTGGCGGTGCCCCGATGCAGCTCCTTGGCTCCGGCGCGCAACTGGTCCACGCCCTGGCGCAAGCGTCCCAGGTTGTCCTTGGAGCCTGCGGCATGGGTCAGCACCATGGACCAGCGCTGCTCGTTGAGGCTCTGGTTGACGTCGTGAGCCAGCGACGACGCGAAATGCCGGGCCAGGCTGGCGCTCTCGAAATTGTTGCCGGGCGAGGTGTAGATCACCAGCTTGCCCAAGCCGATCTGGGCCCCCGGGATGGCATTGGAGCTGAAGTCGCGCGGAATGATGAGCGCAAAAGCCAGCTTGCCCTGGCGCACGAGCTGGCGCACCTCCTGCTCATCCTGCAGGACGTGATAGCCGAACATCTTGTGGGCTTGCAGCCGGTTGAGCACGTCGGTGCCCATGTTGAACGACTGGGACCGATAGATCAGGCCCTGGTCGAGGTTGACCAGGCCGACGGGCAAAGAGCCGGTTTTGGCGGCCGGGTCCCACACACTCGACAGGTAGATCACCGCATAGAAAGCCGGGAGCAGCACCACAAAAAAGGTGGCCAGCAGCAACTTGGGAAAGCGGGTGAAAAAGCCCGCCTCGATACGAACGATGGAATATGCCTGCGTGAAAAACTTCATGGATCAAGGGGCCAGACAGTCCGAACCCTATCGTACTTGATGCTCCTGGGCCACCATGAAATGAAAAGCCCCCGGTGGCCGAAGCCGCCGGGGGCAGGAAGGCAAACCAGGGTTGCAGGATTACCGGCTGTAGGCGGTTTCGCCGTGGCTGGTGATGTCGAGGCCTTCGCGCTCTTCTTCCTCAGGCACACGCAGTCCGATGACGGCATCGACGATCTTGTAGGCAACGAAGGAGACCACACCCGACCACACGATGGTGACCAGCACGGCCTTGGCCTGCACCCACACCTGCGAGGCGATGGAATAGTCGGCCGCGGTCACCATGCTGGCTGTGACCCAGTCAGCCACGTAGCCGGGGCCACCCAGGCTGGGGCTGTTGAACACACCGGTCAGCAGGGCGCCGATGATGCCGCCCACGCCGTGCACACCGAACACGTCCAGCGTGTCGTCTGCGCCCAGCATGCGCTTGAGGCCGTTCACACCCCACAGGCAGGCGAAGCCGGCGACAAAGCCGATCACCAGTGCACCACCCACGCCGACGTTGCCAGCCGCCGGGGTGATGGCCACCAGTCCAGCCACCGCGCCGGATGCGGCGCCCAGCATGGAGGCTTTGCCGGATTTGAGCGATTCACCCACGCACCAGGCCAGCACGGCGGCTGCCGTGGCGACAAAGGTGTTGATAAAGGCCAGTGCGGCAAATCCGTTGGCTTCGAGGGCAGAGCCGGCGTTGAAACCGAACCAGCCCACCCACAGCAGTGAGGCGCCCACCATGGTCAGCGTCAGGCTGTGCGGGGCCATGGCTTCCTTGCCGTAACCGACACGTTTGCCGATCATGAAGGCGCCTACCAGGCCGGCCACGGCAGCGTTGATGTGCACCACGGTGCCGCCGGCGAAGTCGAGCGCGCCCCACTGCCAGAGCAAGCCGGCCTTGGCGGTGGTGGCGTCGACCACGTTCTTGGCGGTATAGGCGTCCGGACCCATCCAGAACCACACCATGTGGGCGATCGGCAGGTAGCTGAACGTGAACCACAGGGCCATGAAGAGCAGCACGGCGCTGAACTTGATGCGTTCGGCGAACGCGCCGACGATCAGGCAGCAGGTGATGCCGGCGAAGGTGGCCTGGAAGGCGGCAAAGACGATCTCGGGGATGACCACGCCCTTGCTGAACGTGGCTGCATTGG
>JBDKJB010000057.1:0-7519 GCA_039796835.1 Pseudomonadota bacterium
CATGCTGCAGTACGCGATGACCGGCCGTCATCCGCAGCCGATGCCGGCGCGCGACAACCCCTGGGCGGTGTACGACGTGTTCACCGTCCAGGGCGGCGAGCAGATCTTCCTCGCCGCGGTGAGCGACACCCAGTGGGCGCTGTTGTGCGACGAATTTGATTTCGCCGACCTGAAGGCCGACAGCCGCCTGTCCAGCAACAACGCCCGGGTGCAGGCCCGCGACTGGCTGATGCCCGAGCTGCGCACGCGCCTTGCGCGCTGGAGCGCGGCCGAACTGGGCATGCGCTTCGAGAAGAACGGCTTGCCCTACGCACCCATCACACGCCCTCAGGAGCTGTTCGACGACCCCCATCTTCTGGCCACTGGCGGCCTCGCGCCAGTCAACCTGCCGGCCGATGCCAGCGGAGCGGGCCATGCTGTCGAAACGCGCACCGCCTTGCTTCCGCTCACGATGGGCGGCGAACGCCTGGGGCTGCGGGCTCCGCCGCCCGCGCTCGGCCAGCACACCGAAACCCTCCTGGCCAGCCTGGGCTATTCCGCAACCGAAGTCGCCGCGCTGCGCGAGGCCCATGTGGTCGGCACCCATGCGGAACCTGCTCAACCTCCCACAGAACTCGTCCACGTTTGATCGCCCAGGACCCCTATGCACTTCCACCGACTCCTCATCGCTGCCGTCACAGCCGCCTCGCTGGGCGCTGCAGCTCAGACCTTTCCCAGCCAACCCATCCGATTGGTGGTGCCTTACACCCCCGCAGGTGCCACAGACGTGCTGGCCCGCCTGGTGGCCGACCGCGTCACAGCCGCGGAGGGCTGGACCTTCCTGGTTGACAACAAGCCTGGTGCCAACGGCAACATCGGCATGGATGTGGTCGCAAAAGCCAAGGCCGACGGCTACACCCTGGGGGTAGGGCAGACCTCGAACCTGGCCATCAATCCTGCCCTGCTGCCGAGCATGCCGTTCGACGCGCGCAAGGACTTCACGCCCATCGCTTTCATCGCGCAGCAGCCTGTGCTGGTGGTGGTGCGCGCGGATTCGCCGCACAAATCTCTTGCGGATCTGGTGAAGGCTGCGCAGGCGAAAAATGGCTCGCTAGCCATGGCTTCCGCCGCTAGCGGCACCGTCGGTCATCTGGCTGGCGAGTTGCTGGGTCGCCGCGCGAAGTTCAAATTCACCCACGTTCCCTACAAAGGGGCAGCGCCCGCACTGACCGACCTGATCGGCGGGCAGACCGACTTCATGATGCCGACACCGCAGGCCGCGCTGCAGCTCATCAAGTCCGGCCGCTTGCGCGCGCTGGCAGTGACTTCGGCGAAGCGCCTACCCATTCTGCCCGAAGTGTCCACCGTGGCTGAGTCCGGATACCCGGGCTTTGAAGCGGTTGACTGGAAGGTGCTGGTTGGTCCGGCACGGCTGCCCGTCGACATCGTCAAACGCTTACACGACGCCGCTGAAGCCGCCCTGGGCAAGCCCGAGGCGATGGCCAAGCTGCTGGCGGAGGGCAGTACGCCCATGTCCGGCTCTACCGACCAACTGGCCATGTTCCTGAAGGCAGAGCAAGCCCGTTGGGGCGCAGTGGTGCGCGAGTCCGGCGCGAAACCTGAATGACGTCTTGCACCGTAACCCTCTCACGTTGGAGAACTTGGATGAGCCGCTTCAATATCCACACCTTTACTGCGCTGCTGGCAGGGATCGCCATCGCCTCCGGGCCATCACATGCCGGGGCTCAGGCCTGGCCCGACAAGCCCGTGCGGCTCATCGTGCCCTATGCTCCCGGTGGCACGACGGACTTTGCGGCTCGGCTGGTGGCCGAAAGGCTGAGCCAGCAGACCGGCAGGAGCTTCTTCGTCGAGAACAAGGCTGGGGCGTCCGGAACCATCGGCACCACTTTGGCTGCCAAGAGCGCACCGGATGGCACCACCTTCCTTGTCAACGACACCACCTACGCCATGTTACCGGCCCTGCTGGCCAAACTGCCCTGGGACCATGCCAATGACCTGGTTCCTGTGACCACCTTCGTCGTCACGCCAGTGGTGCTGGTGGTGTCGGCCAATTCACCTTTCCGCACGGCGCAGGATCTGATCGACCACGCCCGCAGGAACCCCGGCAAGCTCAATTTCGGCTCGGGCGGCAACGGCAGCTCCACCCACCTCGCAGCCGAAGTGTTGAAAAAGGAAGGCAAGCTGTTTGTCACCCACATTCCCTACAAGGGCGCGGGCGACGCGATGGTCGGGCTGCTGGGCGGACAGGTGGACCTGCTCATTACCGCCGCACCGACGGCCGTACCCCAGGTGCAGGGCGGCAAGGTGCGTGCTCTAGCTGTCACGGGTGACCGGTCCCTGCCTGGCCTGCCCGGTGTGCCTACCTTCAAGGATGTGGGATTGCCGGGCTACAAGGTCACCAACTGGTTTGGGCTGGCAGCGCCCAGAGGTACGCCGAAGGACATCGTCGACCGAATGCAGTCCGAAGTGGCCAAGGCCTTGTCTGATGCACGGGTGGTTGAGCGGTTGGCGGCCCTGGGCGCCCAGCCGGGTGGCATGTCCAGCACGGAGTTTGCCGCCTTCATCCGCGCGGAAACCCGCCAATGGGGTGACATCAGCAAGACCGCCGGTGTCCGTCCGGAGTGATGCCGCGCTGCGCCATGTGGAACCTCGCATTCCAGGCCCCCAAGGTCATCGAGGCGCAGGTGGTGGCGCGGTTGCCGCAGGCCCTGCGCCGCCCGGTGCGCAGCGCCTGGGCCGACGCCAACAAACCCGGGCAGATCGTGGACTGCTTTCTGGAAGGGCCTGCATTCGACCGTGCCGGCAATCTGTATCTCACAGACATCCCTCATGGCCGCATCTTTCGGCTGGCGACAGATGGTGTCTGGCAACACGTCGCGGACACCGGTGGATGGCCCAATGGCATCGCCATCCACCGCGACGGTGCACTCTGGGTGGCCGACTATCGCCGCGGCTTGCTGCGCGTGGACCCAGCCAGCGGCACGGCCGAGGTCTTGCTGGGCCATCGCAATTCCGAGGGCTTCAAGGGCCTCAACGACCTCACGTTTGACGCCCAAGGCAACTGCTATTTCACCGACCAAGGTCAGACCGGCATGCATGACCCCACAGGCCGCGTCTACCGCTGGCGCACCGACGGCGGTCTCGACATGTTGGTGGCGAACGCGCCCAGCCCCAACGGCATTGCGCTGGACCGCAGCGGCAGCGTTCTGTTCGTGGCGGTCACAAGAGGCAATGCCGTGTGGCGCGGCCCGCTGCTCGCAGACGGCTCGGTGTCCAAGGTCGGTGTATTCCGCACCTTCTTTGGAACGAGTGGCCCTGATGGCCTCGCAGTGGACCAGGACAACCGCCTTGTGGTGGCCCACGCCAGCCTGGGCGGCGCATTCGTCCTGAATCCGCGCGGCGAAGTTGAATTCTTCGTCAGGAGCCCTGCCGGGCAAACCATCACGAACGTGGCGTTCCGCCCTGGCACTTGTGATCTGGTGATGACCGACTCGGAACAGGGCGCTGTCCTCGCCGCCACGTTGCCGACGGTGGGTGCGCCTTTGTTCTCGCACGTTTGAGAGCGGGGCCAAGCTGCCTTGAATGGTGGCTTCGTCCGCTGCTGTGCTTGGATTGCTATTTTTTATATACTTATTTGGTATAAAAAATATCTAAAAACATTCCTAAATCAATAGCTATAAATCAATATTCCATATCGGAAATTGTGCTGAAATTTCCAAAATTATTGACCCTTAAAAATCCTGAAGAAATTCAAGCCGCCGGATCACTGCCTACCGGCCAACAGCGCTGATGACAGGCGGTTGTGCTGTTCCACCAGCAGCGGCAAATCCAGAGTGACCAGTTGGCCGTCACGCACCACCACCCGGCCATTGACCACCGTGTAGGCCGCTGCAGCGCTGGCACAGAACATCAGGCTGCCCACCGGGTCATGCACGGCGCCGCCGGCAAAGCCCAGGCTGCGCAGGTCAAACAGGGCGAGGTCGGCGCACATGCCCACAGCAATCTGGCCGATGTCGGTGCGTCCCAGCACCTGGGCCCCACCCCGGGTGGCCAGGTTCAGTGCGTCGCGGGCCGTGAATTCTTTCGGCCCGTGGTCGCAGCCGAAGGGCTCCATCGCCCGGCCCACGCGGGCCAGCAGCATGGCCTGCCGCGCTTCGTTGACCAGATGCGCAGCGTCGTTGCTGGCGCTGCCGTCCACGCCCAGGCCCACGGGCACGCCAGCGTCGAGCATCCTGCGCACGGGAGCAATGCCGCTGGCCAGGCGCATGTTGCTGCAGGGGCAATGCGCCACCCCGGTGCGCGTACGGGCAAAGAGGTCGATGGAGGGCGCGTCCAGCTTCACACAGTGTGCGTGCCAGACATCGTGGCCCAGCCAGCCGAGGTCCTGCACATACTGCGCCGGCGTCTTGCCGAAGCGTTCCCGTGAATAGGCGATGTCATGGTCGTTTTCGGCCAGATGGGTATGCAGGCGCACCCCTTGTCCGGTGAAGCTGCGCGCCAGCAGGGCAGACTCGCGCATCAGGTCTTCGCTGACTGAAAACGGCGAACAGGGGGCGATCGCCACCTGCACCATGGCACCGTGCGAGGCGTCATGGAATTGCTCCACCACGCGCTGGCAGTCCTTCAGGATGGCGTGTTCGCGCTCCACCAGATCGTCGGGTGGCAACCCGCCCTGCGACTGCCCCACGCTCATGCTGCCGCGCGTGGCCACAAAGCGCATGCCGATGCGCTGCGCAGCGGCGATGGTGTCGTCCAGACGCACGCCGTTGGGATACAGGTACAGGTGGTCGCTGCTGGTGGTGCAGCCAGACAGCAGCAGTTCAGCCATGGCGGTCTGGGCGCTCACGTGGGCCATCTCTGGCGTCAGGCCCCGCCACACCGGGTAGAGGCCACGCAACCAGCTGAAAAGCTCGGCGTCCTGCACCGCGGGCAGAGCACGCGTCAGTGACTGGTACATGTGATGGTGCGTGTTCACCAGGCCGGGGACGACCAGGTGGTACCGGGCGTCGATGACCTCGTCCGCTGCCTCGCGACTGCCCGCAGGCAAGCCTTGGGCGGGCCCGACGTATTCGATGCGGTGCCCCCGCATCAGGATGCTGGCCTCCGGGATCTCGGCCTGCGTGTCGTCGCAGGTGGCCACACAGCGGGCTTGGTGGATGAGCAGGGTTCTCACACTGGCGATTATGAAATGGCCGGGCAACCCCCCTCTTATCGGCACTTGCGCCACGGGGCCGGAGTTCGACAATGCTCATCGGAATTGAATGGATCGAGTATGGACCTACGCCAACTCAAATACTTCAATGTGCTGGCCACAGAGCTGAACCTCACTCGGGCGGCACGTGCGCTCAAGGTGTCGCAGCCTCCCCTGAGCCTCCAGATCACCCAGCTCGAAGAGGACCTGAACGCCCGCCTGTTTGACCGCAGCCGCCGCACCGTGGCGCTCACTGCAGCCGGCCGGGCCCTGCTGCCGCATGCGCAGGCCATCCTGGCGCGGGCGGACGAGGCGCGAAGCCATGTGAGCCGCGTGGCCAATGGCCTGGAGGGCCGCGTCCGGGTGGGCATGTCCGGTTCCCACTTCATGGGGCCCTTCCCGCGCTTCGTGAGTGAATTCCGCAAACAGCGGCCCAAGGTGGAGCTGAGCCTGCATCAGATGCAGTCGGCCGATTTCTTTTTCGGCCTGAGCGAGCATCGGCTCGACCTGTGCCTGTCGCGCGTGCCGCGCAACGATGCACTGGTGGCGAGCGCCCTTCTGTGGCGCGATCCGGTGGTGGCTGCCCTGCCCCCGGGCCACCGCCTGGCGCGCCGGGCGCGCATCAGCCTGTCGGATCTGCGCTCCGAGGACTTTGTGTTCCTGCAGCGCAGTACAGCAGCCTTCGGGGTGCGCCTGCATGATGCCTGTCTGCACGAGGGCTTTTCCCCTCACATCGTCCAGGAGGCGCCGGATTTCCCGGCGGTGCTGAACCTGACCGCGGCCGGTCTGGGGGTGTCGCTGGTGCCGGCATCCATTGCCTTGCACCATCAGCACCACCTCACCATCTGCACCCTGGTGCAGTCGCAGATCTCCCTGGACCCGAAACAGCTCAAACCGGGCCGCACCCACGGCCCGAATGGCGGCGAAGAGCTCAATGGCGACGTTTACGCCCTGTGGCGCACGTCCGACAGCAGCGTGGCGCTGGCGGAGTTGCGCAAGTCACTGCTCGCCTGGGCGCACGAGCACGTGCTGGAACCCTGAGCCAGAACTTGGGCCGGACTGGCTGGCGAACGCGGTGGCCGCAAAGTCCACAAACGCCCGCACCCGGGTGGCGGTCTGCAGGCGCTGCGGGTATACGGCGTAAATGTCGGCAGGCAGCGTCTGCCAGAGTTCCAGCACCTGCTGCAGGCGCCCGGTTTGCAGATGTTGCGCAATGTCCCATTCGGAGCGCAGCACAATCCCCAGGCCGTCCAGGGCCCAGCGCACGGCAATCTCGCCGTCGTTGCTGCTGAGGTTGCCGCGCACCTTGACCGTTTCGGTGCGCTTGCCTTGCGACAGATGCCAGATGCCGTAGGCCTCATCACCCTGGCGGATCCCGATGCAATTGTGCTGCGCCAGGTCTTTCGGAGCCAGAGGCGTGCCGTGCTGCGCCAGATAGGCAGGTGCCGCGCACAGCAGGCGGCGGTTGCGGGCGATGCGTCGGGCGATGACGCGGGCGTCGGGCGGCTCGCCAAAGCGGAAGCACACGTCAAAGGCGTCTTCGGACAGGGGCGGCGGGTTGACGGTGAGCTGCAGCTGGGTCTGCACCTGCGGGTGCAACTGGGCGAACTGCGCAATCAACGGCGCGATGTTGCTACGGCCAAACCCGAGGGTGGCGTTCACACGCAACAGGCCCTTGGGTGCTGCGCGCGCGCTGCTGACCTGTTGCTCCATGTCGTCGATGTCGGCCAGGATGCGCCGCGCGTGGGCCAGGTACAACTCCCCCTCGGGGGTGAATCCTATCCGCCGCGTGCTGCGCGTCAGCAACTGCACGCCCAGACGGGCCTCGAGTTGCGCCAAGCGTTTGCTCACGGCCGGGGTGCTGAGCCCCATTTCGCGCGCGGTGGCTGAAAAGCTGCTGTGCCGCGCCAGCGCGCTGACAAAGGCCATCTCGGAGGAGGACGAGACCTGCGTGGGCATGGGGCGGAGTAGATTGTTATCTGTGGATTAACAATGTGTTGAATATTAAGACATTCATTGAATTATTGCGCGTTGACAATTTCACCCATGAAAACCTACTCCATCGCATGCATCCCCGGTGACGGCATTGGCAAGGAAGTTGTTCCTGCCGGCCAAGAAGTGCTCGAAGCCCTGGCCAGGACATCCGGCTTCGCCTTCCAGTTTGAAAGCTTCGGCTGGGGGGGTGACTGGCACCGCGCCCACGGTGAGATGATGCCGGCCGACGGCCTGGATGCCATCCGCCACAAAGACGCCATTCTGTTTGGCTCGGCCGGTGATCCGCACATCCCCGACCACATCACCCTGTGGGGCTTGCGCCTCAAAATCTGC
>JBDKJB010000058.1:0-7480 GCA_039796835.1 Pseudomonadota bacterium
CCGCAACAGGTCTGGCACAACAACCGTGCCCGTACCATCGCCAGCATCCGCGAATCCAACACCCGACCGGCCACGGCGGCAGGCCGGGCATTCCAGCGGGCGGTGCATGGCGATCATCCCTATGGCTTTGAAACAACCGAGGTCAGCCTGGGTGCCATCGACGTGGAGGACATGAGGGCTTTGCATGCCAGTGCCATGGAGCCTTGCCGGGCAGTGGTCAGCATTGTCGGGGCGCAGACCCGTGCCCAGGCCAATGCCCTGGTGGACGGTCTTTTTGCCCATGTCAGGCCGCAACCCGCAGCCGGGGCGCCGGCCGCCTGCCTGCCACAGGCGGCGGTGCCGGAGGTGGCGCCGCTCGAGGCTGCCCGTGAAATCCGCATTCCATTCGACAGTGCCCAGGCACACGTGATGATCGGGCAGCCAGGTTTCAAACGCGACGATCCGGATTTTTTCGCCCTCACGGTGGGTAACTACATCCTGGGCGGCGGCAGTTTTGTATCGCGCCTGTACAGTGAAGTGCGCGAAAAGCGGGGTCTGAGTTACAGCGTGTACAGCGCTTTTCAGCCCGCGCTGCATGCTGCGGCCTTCCAGATTGGCCTGCAAACGAGGCCAGACCAGGCGCGCCAGGCAATCGAAGTGGTGCGCGAGGTGGTGGACCGTTTTGTGGCAGACGGCCCAACCGAAGCCGAGCTCAACGCGGCCAAAGCCAATCTGGTGGGGGGGTTCCCGCTCTTGATCGACAGCAATGCCAAGCTGCTGGGCAGCATCAGCAACATCGGCTGGAACCGCTTGCCGCTGGATTATCTGGACACCTGGACTCAGCAGGTGATGCGTGTGAGCGCGGCCGACGTAAGAGCTGCGTTTCAGCGCAAGCTGCAGCCGGACCGGATGGTGACGGTGGTGGTGGGTGGGGCGGCACCATGAGCACGGTCAACCATGACATCCGCATCATTGGCGGGCAGTGGAAGCGCACGCGTCTCAGGGTTCTCGACATGCCTGGATTGCGCCCCACGCCGGACCGGGTGCGAGAAACCCTGTTCAACTGGCTGGGGCAGGACCTGACCGGTTGGCGCTGCCTGGATGCGTTTGCAGGCACGGGCGCCCTGGGGCTCGAAGCGGCGTCGCGTGGCGCGGCAGAAGTCCTGTGGGTCGAGCCAAACAAGGCCCTGGCCGCACAGTTGCAGAAAACCGTGACCCCCTTGCGTCCGGCCGCGGACCCGGCCCCAAGGTTGCAGGTGCAGCTGGGGGATGGCGTGCAGGCACTCACATCCGCGCGGGGGCTTGACCTGGTGTTTCTGGATCCACCCTTTGACGGCCCTTGGTTTGAACCGGCCTTGCGGGCAGCGCAGGCGGCTGTGCGTGAAGGAGGCTGGGTCTATCTGGAAGCCCCCCGAGCCTGGGCAGAGAGCGAACTGGCTGCTCTGGGGCTCAGCTTGCGCCGGCACCTGAAGGCCGGCCAGGTGCATGCCCACTTGCTGCAACGCAGCAAAACCTAGCCGCCTGCTTGCATAATCCGTTTCCACGCGCTACAAACCATGCCATTGCGGGGAGACACCATGAGCAACGCCGTCATTGCCGTTTATCCCGGCACCTTTGATCCGCTCACGCGTGGCCACGAGGAGATCGTGCGTCGCGCCCTGCAGATCTTTGATACCGTCATCGTGGCCGTGGCCGCTGCGTATCACAAGAAGGGGGCGTTGTTCACGCTGGACGAGCGGCTGGACATGGTCCAGGAAGTCCTGTCGGTGCACCCCAATGTCCGGGTGGAGCCCTATGACGGCCTGCTGCGCGATTTTGTGGTGGCTCGACAGGGGCGTGCGGTGGTGAGGGGTTTGCGCGCCGTGACGGACTTTGACTACGAGTTTCAGATGGCCGGCATGAACCGGGCTCTGATGCCCGACGTGGAAACCGTGTTCCTCACGCCCAGCGACAAATACCAGTTTGTCAGCAGCACCTTTGTGCGCGAGATTGCCCTGCTGGGCGGTGAGGTGGAAAAGTTTGTCTCCCCCACGGTGCATGCCCGCCTCATGCAGAAGGTGAAGGCCGGGGCCAAGGCCTGATTTTTGATATGCTATGTAAATAATAGCTATATATTGTTTCTGAACAACGGAAATTAAGCCAGTTTCTTCAAAAATTCCAGCAAGAACCCTGCCACAGCCTCCGGCTGTTCCAGGGTCAGCATGTGGCCTGCCTTCTCTACCAAATGAAACTGAGCATGTGGCACCAGTGCGGCGATCTCACGTGAGCACTCTGGCGGCGTGAGCTGGTCTGACTCTCCGCACAGTACGAGCGTAGGGCAACGCCGCTGGGGCAAATGCAGACGCGCGTCTGGTCGTGCCATGATGGCGCGGTTTTGCGCCACCAGTTGCGCACTGCCGGCTGCCATCACCATGTCCAGATAGGTTTGCGTCAGGCCTGCATGGCCTGCATGGACGGGGTGGAAAGCCATGGGCAGGTTGAGTTGCAGCACCTCGAGCGCGCGGCCAGCTTCGAAAAAAGCGATGGCTCCGGAGCGCAGGCGGCGCATGTCCTCGGTTTCCGGGCGGGCGTTGGTACCGAGCAGTGCCAGGCCGGCGATGCGCTCTGGGGCCTGCCGGGCGGCCTCCATGGCGATGATGCCGCCCATCGAAGCCCCGCACAGCACCAGCGGTCCGGGGTGCCGGTCCAGCAAGCCAGCGGCCATGGTTTCAATGCTCGCAAACTGGGAGTGGACCTGGCTGACCGTGCAGCCGCCCGCAGGCAGGCCACCCTGCAGGCCAGGCAGCACCTCGCGCCACATGCGGGCGTCGCAGGCCAGGCCGGGGATGAGGACCAGGGTGCTCATGCGGCCATCTTCTCAAACCAATCGCGCTGCGCATGGCTGCCACCAATGCCTTGCAGCCTGGGCAGCATGGGACGGATGTGGCGGCATGCCTGCGCTGTTTGACCCTGGGCGTGCGCTATCACGCCGTGGGCCAGGGGCAGGGCCAGGTCTGCCCAGACGGGGTTGGCGGACGCTTTTGCAAGGCGGGTCAGATTGGCCAGCAAGGCGTCTGCTTCAGGTCGACCCGCCCGGGCCAGACCGTACAGGTAATGCAGGTCCAGGAAGGGCAGCACCTGGTCCTGGATGCGAGAGCTCAGGTGGCTGGCCAGTTCCTGCCACCGCGCGTGCAGCGTTTCAGCGGGTACCCCTGCCATTTCAATGCGCGACAGCAGAGACACAGCGTTCACCTGGTCCTGAGAATAGCTCTTGTCCACCCCCCAGACCTGGTGGTCGTACAGGTCGAGAGCTTCACCCGCGCGATCGATCTCGAGCGCAAACAGCGCCTGATGCCACCAGTTGTGCGTCAGCATGAAGCTGTTGAGGCCAGTCCAGGTGGCGGCCATGTCCTGCATGAACAGGTAGCCCTCACCCAAGCGACCCTGGGTCAGCAGCACGTGGGCGAGGGCATGGTGCGCCCAGGGTTCTTTCTTGCGCATCGCAATGGCACGGCTGGCACTGCGCTCGGCCTCCGCCAGCTGGTGGGTCTCTTCCCAGCCCCAGGCCACCATGCCATGGATGTAAGGCACTTCGTAGGCGGGCACCTGCGCGGGCAGGGCCATGGCCAGCATGCCCTTGAGGTCGCCCCGGTTGAAGCAATGGTACTGCCCCAATTTGACAGACACCAGGTCGCGCGGAAATTCACGGACCTGTTCACGGTGCAGCAGGATGGCCTGATCAATGTCACCTTCGATCCAGGCTCCAATGGCGGCGATCAGCCGGGTCTCTCGCCGGTGCAGGTGAAACAGATGGCCCGCAGACCGGGCCCGTGCCATGAAGGGGCTGGCGCGGCAGCGGGCTTGGGCATTCTCCGCAAACATGTGCAGGGCGGCGCACAGGGTCTGCACGATGGGGCTGCCGTCCACCTCGGCGATCTGCAGGACATTCAGTGCGCGTGCTTCGCTGGCGATGAACCCTTCGGTGAAATCGTCGACAAAAGGCAGACTAGCCGGGTCTTCCAGCGTGACCGGGTTGCCCAGGCAATCTAGATGGATGGCCACGGGCGTTGCGGGCCGCGCAGCAGCTCGTAGGCGCGGGCCGCTTGCAGCACCCCCAGGTCGTCATGGCGCCTGCCGGCAATCTGCAAGCCGATGGGCAGGCCATCGCGGCTGTAGCCGCAGTTGATGCTGGCGGCGGGTTGCTCTGACATGTTGTAGGGCACGGTGAATCCGATGTGTTCCAGGCCCCGCAGCGGGTCATTGGTCGGAGATGGCAGTTCGGCATCAAAGGCCAGAACCGGGCTGGTGGGCGACACGATGTAGTCGAAGGCCGCCGTGGCGCGCACCGTGGCCACCCGCACGTTGTAGCTCATTGCAGCTGCGGCATACACCTGGGCACCCGAGAGGGCACGAGCGCTGTCGGCCCATTCGCGGATGTAGGGCAAGACCCTGGCGCGATCGGCGACGGGAAGATTGTTGAGATCGATGTGCGAACGCATGCGCCAGAAATGGTCCAGCCCGTCGAGCATGTCCTGGGTCATGAACGCGTTCATCGGTTCGACCTGGGCACCGGCGGCGCTGAGCAGGGAAGCAGCCGCCTGTACCGCCGCCAGGATGTCCGGATCGACAGGCAGCCCGCATCCTGCGTCCAGATGAAGGCCGATGCGTTTGCCGCGCAAGAATTCTGTACCCTGATCAAAGCCGCCCCAGGCGATGTCCTGCCAGGGCAGGGCCATGCTGTCGCGTGCATCGGGTTGACTCAGGACCGCCATCATCAGTGCTGAATCAGCCACCGTGCGTGTCATGGGCCCGGCAGCGCGGCCGGTGTAGGGGGGGTCGATGGGGATGCGCCCCAGCGAGGGCTTCAAACTGAAGATGCCGCACCAGCCTGCCGGCAGGCGCAAGGACCCGCCGATGTCGGTGCCGATGTGCAGAGGCCCATAACCGGCAGCGGCAGCGGCACCCGCGCCAGAGCTGGACCCTCCGGGCGTCTTGCGTACATTCCAGGGGTTGCGTGCCAGCTTGTGAAAGGTGGACAGGCCACTGGACAGCATGCCGTAGTCGGGCATCGTGGTCTTGCAGACGATGACGACACCGGCTTCCCGCAGGCGGGCTGCTGGGGGTGCGTCTGCAGCAGCGGGTGCCAATGGCACCGCCGCCGTGCCCAAAGGGGTCGGGTCGCCCAGAGTGGCGATGTTGTCCTTGACGGTGACCGGCACACCGTCCAATGCCCGTGGTGCTCCTCGCCGCCATCGCTCCTCGGAAGCGTGGGCCTGTTCCAGGGCCAGCTCAGGTCGCAGCAACCAAGTGGCACAGAGATGGGGCTCCCATCGGTCGATGTGGTCCAGCACCGACCGCGTGACCTCAACAGGGGAGAGTGCGCCCGTGCTGTAGGCCGTCAGCAGTTCGGCGGCAGTCAGGTCGTGCAAGGCCGCCATGGCGCTGGATCAGGCCCAGGACAGAGCGGCCAGGTCGTTGGCAAAAATGGGCATGTCTTTCCACAGGCCGCGGACATTCTTGTTGGCCAGCGTCACCCATTTGGGCTGGTACAGGAAGCCATGCACTGCATCGTTGGCCAGCATCCGCTGGGCATCACCCAGCAATTTGGCCCGGTCTGAGTCACGCGGGGTTTTCTTGATCTGGTCGAACAAGGCATTGAACTTCGGGTTTTCGTAGTTCCAGTAATAGCCTGCCTTCGAAAAATTGCCCAGGTCAAAAGGCTCGACATGCGAGATGATGGTCAGGTCGTAGTTCTTGTTGGTGTAGACGCCGGACAGCCATTGGGCCCATTCCACATTCTGGATCTTGACGGTGATGCCAACCTTGGCCAACTGGGCGGCAATCACCTCCCCCCCCTGGCGTGCATAGGGCGGGGGCGGCAGGATGAGGCTCAGCTCCAGCGGGGTCTTGATGCCAGCTTCAGACAGCAAGGCTTTGGCCTTCTCCACATTGAAGGGGTTGATGCCGGTGGTGTCCACATACCCAAAACCACCCGGCACATAGTGGCTGCCGATCGGAGCACCATAACCGTCGCCTGCGCCTTCGATCACCGCCTTGCGGTCGATGGCGGCACTGATGGCCCGGCGCACACGCACGTCGTCCAGGGGTTTTTTCTTGTTGTTGATGGCCAAGATGGTCTTGGCCCGCGAACCTGCCGTGATGAGCTGGAACTTGGGATTGCTCTTGAACTGCGCCACGGCGCGCGGGGTGACGCGCGGGAAGGCGTCGATGTCACCTGCCAGCAAGGCAGCCACCTGGGCTGCCGGGTCGCTGATGAACCGGAAGGTGACTTTTTTCAATTTCACCTGAGACGCATTGCGGTAGCCGTCCCATTTGGACAGCACAATCGACGACCCTTTGTTCCAGGCGTCCAGCTTGTACGGTCCGGTGCCGACGGGTCGAGTGGCGTTGCTGTCCGCGCTCTTGGGCTCGACGATCGAAGCAGTGGCCTGACCCATGAAAAAGAGGAAGTCCGGATCCAGCTCCTTGTTGACGACCACCAAAGTGTGCGGGTCGATGGCTTGCACCGTCTCCATGCTGGTGAAGGTGCGTTTGTCCTTGTTGGTGCTCTTCTCGCCTGCATTTCGCTCGAAGCTGAACTTCACCGCAGCGGCATTGAAGGGCTCGCCGTTCTGGAACTTCACCCCTCTGCGCAGGAAAAAGGTGTAGGTGCGCAGGTCGGGTGAGACTTCCCATCGTTCTGCCAGACCGGGACCCACGGTGCCGTCGGAATTGATGCGCGTGAGGCATTCGAAGACGTTGTAGTGCACCACTTCGCCGATGGCCGCTGCAGCACCCGTGGTGGGATCCAGGCCGGGAGCGGGCTCGAGCGCCATGCCCAGCACCAGGCTGTCTTTCTTGCTGGCGGCAAACAACTCCTGCGGCATGCTGCCTGCGGAGGCAACGGTGGCGCTGGTGACAAGGGCTTGGCGGCGATTGATCATGTCGGACTCCTGGATCGGACTGGTGAGAACGAATGGTGGAACGATATCACTTTGGCCGGGACACCGGCTTCAAGGAAGGGATGGCGGCAATGAGTTGCCGGGTGTACTCATGTTCGGGTTGGCGAAACAGTCGCTCTGGCGGCCCCTGCTCCACCAATCTGCCCTGGTGGAGTACGCCGACATCGTCGCACAGATGGTTCACGACCGCCAGGTCGTGACTGATGAGCAGGTAGGTCACGCCAAACTGCTGCTGCAGGTCCTGCATCAGGTTCAGCACCTGCGCCTGCACAGACACATCCAGGGCGCTCACGGGTTCGTCGGCCACGATCAGCTTGGGTCGCGTGATGAGTGCCCGCGCAATGGCGATGCGTTGCCTCTGGCCCCCTGAAAATTCATGGGGGTATTTGTCCAGGTCGGTGTCACGCAAACCGACCGAAGCCAACACCTCGGCGGCCTGTCGCCGCAGTTCAGGCACGGCCCTGACGTTTTGGGCCTGCAGCGGCTCGGTCACGATGTGCAGCACCGTCTGGCGCGGGTCGAGGGAGCCGTAAGGGTCTTGGAACACCATCTGGAAGTCC